>JBBQTX010000067.1:0-9040 GCA_038234475.1 Caulobacterales bacterium
CGGATGCGGCGCAACACGGCGCGGATGCGGGCGATCAGCTCGGTCATCGAGAAGGGCTTGGTCAGATAGTCGTCGGCGCCGGTGTCCAGGCCGCGGATGCGGTCGCTTTCCTCGCCCCGGGCGGTCAGCATGATGATCGGCAGGTTGCGGGTCTCGGCCCGGCCCCGGATGCGCCGGCAGACCTCGATGCCCGACAGTTTGGGCAGCATCCAGTCCAGCAGGACCAGGTCGGGCAGGCGCTCGTCGATCTGCAGCATGCCCTCCTCGCCGTCGGCGGCGACCACGACGCGATAGCCCTCCTTTTCGAGATTGTACGAGAGCAAGGTCGCCAGGGCGTCCTCGTCTTCCATCACCAGAACATAGGGCTGCACGGCGTAATCTCCGGTCGGCGGGTCGTCTAGAGGATGGCGTCGGCGGCGTTTTCGGACGCGTCGGGCGACCAGCGGGGGCGCTCGCCGACGAATTCCTGGCCGGTGATCTCGTAGTAGATGGTCTCGGCGATATTGGTGGCGTGGTCGCCGATGC
The DNA here is from genome assembly GCA_038234475.1 of Caulobacterales bacterium. Classification (GTDB taxonomy): domain Bacteria; phylum Pseudomonadota; class Alphaproteobacteria; order Caulobacterales; family Caulobacteraceae; genus Brevundimonas. The sequence goes on from JBBQTX010000067.1 coordinate 526, forward strand.
GCTCGAGGTTCTTGGCCATGAACAGCAGATGGGTGCAGGCGCTGATCGTGCGCGGATCGCCCATCATATAGGTCAGCAGTTCGCGGAACATGGCGTTGTAGTGCTCGTCCACCTCGTCGTCGGTGTTCCACACGCCGATGGCGCGATCGACCTCGGCGGCGGAATAGGCGTCCAGCACGTCGCGCAAACGCATGGAGACAAGCTTGCCCATCCGCTCGATCGACCGGGTCAGGGGCTGCATCGGCTCGCTCTCGGCCAGGATCAGGCCGCGCTTGGCGATGTTCTTGGCCAGGTCGCCGGTGCGTTCCAGATCGACCGCCAGCTTCATCGAGGCGAGGGCCCGGCGCAGGTCCGAGGCGACCGGCTGGCGCAGGGCGATCAGGCGGATGGCCTTGCGCTCGATGTCACGATGCATGGCGTCCAGCTTCGCGTCGCGCTCGACCACGGCGCGGGCCAGGGTCACGTCGCGGCGGGCGACGGAATCGACGGCGTCGGCGACCTGGGCCTCCGCCAGACCGCCCATGCGGGCGACCTCGGCGGTCAGCTGATTGAGTTCGTCCCCATAGGCCTTGACCGTATGCTGGTTCATTCAATCGACAACCTCTAGCCGAATCGGCCGGTGATGTAGTCGAGCGTGCGCCGTTCGCGGGGATTGGTGAAGATTTCTTCGGTGTCTCCGGTCTCGACCAGGCGGCCGAGGTGGAAGAAGGCCGTGCGCTGGCTGACCCGGGCGGCCTGGGCCATGGAATGGGTGACGATGACGATGCAGTAGCGCTCGCGCAATTCGTCGATCAGTTCCTCGATCTTGGCGGTGGCGATCGGGTCCAGGGCCGAGCAGGGCTCGTCCATCAGGATGACTTCGGGCTCGATGGCGATGGCGCGGGCGATGACCAGACGCTGCTGCTGGCCGCCGGACAGTCCGGTGCCGGGCGAGTGCAGGCGATCGACGACCTCTTCCCACAGGCCGGCGCGCTTCAGCGAGGCCTCGACGACGGCGTCCAGTTCGGCCTTGCCCGAGGCCAGGCCGTGAATGCGCGGGCCGTAGGCGACGTTCTCGTAGATGGTCTTGGGGAAGGGGTTGGGCTTCTGGAACACCATGCCGACCCGGGCGCGCAGCAGCACGGGATCGACGGATCGGTCATTGACGTCCTCGCCGTCCATCTCGATGCGGCCGGTGACCTTGGCACCCGGGATGGTGTCGTTCATCCGGTTCATGGTCCGCAGGAAGGTCGACTTGCCACAGCCGGACGGACCGATCAGCGAGGTGACGGTCTTGTCGGGGATGTCCAGCGAGACGTCGAACAGGGCCTGTTTGGCGCCGTAGAAGACCGAGACGTCGCGGGCCGCGATCTTGGTCGGGCCGGTCGGGCCGCCGCCGGCGTGCAGCGGCCGGGGGGCGGTCAGGGTCGGGGCCAGGGCCGGCGGGCCGTCGTTCGAGGGGCCGGCCTCCAGCATCGACCCGTCACGGGTTTCGGTCGTGGCGGCAGGCAGGACCGCCCCGCCCATACGGGGGGCCTCGGTCGGATCGGCGGGGCCGCCGGCATCCTTGTCTGCGGCGCGGAAGATACGGAATTTCATCGGACTACCACCGGCGTTCGAAGCGCCGGCGCAGCAGGATGGCGGCGGCGTTCATGACGATCATGAAGGCGAGAAGGACAAGGATGGCTGCGGCCGTCCGCTCGTGGAAGGCGCGCTCCGAGGCGTTCTCCCAGATATAGATCAGCGACGGCAGGGCCCCGGTCGGCTCGCCGAGCCCATGGGGAATGCCCGGCACGAAATTGACCATGCCGATCAGCAGCAGCGGGGCGGTCTCGCCCAGGGCGTGGGCCATGGAGATGATGGCCCCGGTCATGACGCCGGGCATGGCCAGCGGCAGGGTGTGCTGGAACACGGTCTGGGTCTTGGAGGCCCCCAGCGCCAGCGCCGCCTCGCGGATCGACGGCGGCACGGCCTTCAGCGACGAGCGGGTGGCGATGATGATGGTCGGCAGGGCCATCAACGCCAGCACCAGACCGCCCACCAGCGGGCTGGCGCGAGGCAGCTGCATCCAGTTGATGAACAGCATCAGCCCCAGCAGGCCGTAGATGATCGACGGCACGGCCGCCAGATTGTTGATATTGACCTCGATCAGGTCGGTCAGCCGGCCCTTGGGCGCGAACTCCTCCAGATACACGGCCGCGCCGACGCCGAGCGGGATGGCGATCACGGCCGTGACCAGCAGCATCAGGGCCGAGCCGATCACCGCGCCGAGCAGCCCGGCCTGTTCCGGTTCGGTCGAGTCGCCGCGGGTGAACAGGGCGGTGTTGAAATGGGCGCGGACGGCCCCCTCGGCCTTCATCCGGTCCAGCCAGGCGATCTGGCGGTCGCTGAGCAGGCGTTGGTCGGCCGGGGTGGCGAGGGTGATCTCGCCCTTGAAATACAGGTCGGCGTTGTCGGCGACCGGCGCGGCGATCGTCACGGTCTGGCCGATCAGGCCGGGCTCGGCCGCGACCCGGTCGGCGGCCTTGAAGCGAAGCTCGGACGAGAACAGCTGCCGCATCTCGGCGGCGGCCGTGCCCGTGGCGTCGTCCTGGATACCGAAGCGGCGCAGCTGCTGTTCGGCCACCAGCTGCTCGAAATTGGTGCCTTGCGGATAGGCGCGGTCGACCCTGGCCGGGTCCATATAGACGGGGACCTTCATCTCGTTGGTGACGAAGGCGGTGTGGCCCTGTTCGAAGATGCGGCCCAGCAGCAGCAGCAGGAAGCCGACGGCCAGGCCGATGGCCAGCAGGCCATACAGCCGGAACCGGAACTCGCGGGCATAGCGGCGCTTGAGCCCCGCGCGCAGGCGGTCGACCCGCGGTGCCCTGGGGCCGTCGCCCATCTGTTTCGGTGCGTCAGTCATACTGCTGCCGATAGGTCTGGACGATGCGATGGGCGACGATGTTCAGCAGTAGGGTGACGAAGAAGAGCGTCAGGCCCAGGCCGAAGGCGGACAGGACCTTGGTGCTGTTGAAGTCGTTGTCGCCGGTCAACAGGGCGACGATCTGATAGGTCACGGTCGTCACCGGGCTGAGCGGGTTCAGGGTCAGGTTGGCGGCGGCGCCGGCGGCCATCAGCACGATCATGGTCTCGCCGATGGCCCGCGACACCGCCAGCAGCATGGCCCCGGCAACACCGGGCAGGGCGGCGGGCAGCAGGACCCGCTTGACCGTCTCGGACCGGGTCGCGCCCATGGCATAGGAGCCGTCGCGCAAGCTCTGGGGCACGGCGTTGATGATGTCGTCGGACAGGGACGAGACGAAGGGGATCAGCATGATCCCCATGACGGCCCCGGCGACCAGGGCCATCTGGTTCTGGACCAGCGACAGATACTGGCCGATGCCGTCCAGCGGTCCGCCGATCATCCAGCCGCCGATCTCGTTGAAGAACACCCGGAAGGCCGGACCGACGGTCAGGGCGGCGAAAAAGCCATAGACCACGGTCGGCACGCCGGCGAGAATCTCAAGCACCGGCTTGACCGTGGCGCGGAAGATCGGCCCGGCGTATTCCGACAGATAGATGGCCGCGAACAGGCCGACCGGCGCCGCCACCGTCATCGCGATCAGCATGATCAGGAAGGTGCCGGCGAACAGGGGCAGAGCCCCGAAGGCCCCGGTCGAGCCGACCTGATCGACGCGGATCGCGGTCTGCGGGCTCCATTGCGTGCCAAACAGGAACTCCGCGATAGGCACCTCGGCGAAGAAGCGGATCGAGTCATAGACCAGCGAGGCGATGATGCCGACGGTGGTCAGGACCGCGACCACCGAACAGGCGAACAGAACACCGACGATCCAGCCTTCGACCCGGTTGCGCGCCCGCAGGCCGGGCCGGATCTGGCTGAAGACGAACAGGACACCGAGCAGGCAGGCCAGAGTGGCCGCGACGACCCCGCCCAGCGAAAGCATCTGCCCGATGCGGACCGTGCGCGCGCCTTCGGCCGGCAGCAGTTCGGCATAGGGGGCGACCCAGACCTGCATGGTGGTGCGGCCGGCCCCGACGGCCCGGGCGTCGGCGAAGAAGGCTTCGCGGCGGAACGGCTCCAGTTGCTGGACGACCTCGGGCGCGCCGGTGAGGGTCAGATGGCGCTCGACCGGGGCCGAAAAGACCGAGGCGGCGAACAGCACGACCAAGGCCGGAACCGCCGTCCAGATCAGGGCGTAGGCCCCGTGCTGGGCAGGTCGGGAGTGGGCCCGCTGGCCCTCGCCACGCCGGCGTGCGACCGCGCTGCCGACGAACCAGGCGGCGATGGCGGCGATGAGCAGGAGTGGCAGGAAGAGCCAGGTCATGGGCGTCCGGGGCGAAGAATCGGAACGGCCCGGTTCCCCGGTACGCCCCCCCGCAGTAACTGCCTTTGAATGGTCAGCGGATTAAGACGCCAGCATGACAGTTCTGTTACGCCGTCGGGGCCGCTGTCATGCGTCTGTAGCAACAGGCTTTCTTCGGGCCACCGGGAAGTAGGCGGTGAAGGCCGCGCCCTGTCCGGGCGCGCTCTCGACCGTCAGGCCGCCGCGATGGCGGTTGATGATGTGTTTGACGATGGCCAGCCCCAGTCCGGTGCCCTGACGCTCGCCGCTTTTCTGGCCTTCGACGCGATAGAATCGTTCGGTCAGCCGGGGCAGGTGTTCGCGGGCCAGACCCGGTCCATGATCCCGTACGGTGACGGCGGCGTAGCGCTGGCCCACCTCGCGGTCGGGCGTGACGAGGGGCAGCCGGGTCGCCCCCTCGCCACGATTGCCCCCGGACCAGGGCGCGGCGGCTTCGTCGAGGGTGATGTCCGGGCGGATGACGATGTCGATCGTCTCGCCCGACGGCGAATATTTGATCGCATTGTCGATCAGGTTCTGGACCACCTGCACGATTTCGTCCCGATCGCCGTTGATGGGCGCGTCGGTGTCCCCGGCCTCCAGCCGGATGGTCACCTTGCGGTCGGCCGACAGCACGCTGACGGCGTCGATCACATCGGCGGCGGCGCGTGCCAGATTGACCCGGCCGGACGGAGGGATGTGCTCGTTCAGCTCGATCCGGCTGAGCGACAGCAGGTCGGACACCAGCCGGCTCATCCGGTCGGCCTGGGCCGCCATGATGTCGAGGAACCGGTCGCGCGCCTTGGGATCGTCGCGGGCGTGGCCCTTCAGCGTCTCGATGAAGCCGGAAAGCGAGGCAAGCGGGGTCTTCAACTCGTGACTGGCGTTGGCGAGGAAATCGACCCGCATCAGTTCCATGCGCCGCACATCGGTCTCGTCGCGCAGCACCAGCAGGGCGAGGGGGTAGCCCTCCGGGGCGGGCAGGGGCCGGGCCAGGGCGCGCCAGTGGCGGGTCTGGGCACCGACGCCGCCGTAGTCGACGGTCCGGACGAGGCCGCCGAACAGCGCCTCGTCCACGGCTTCCAGCACGCGGGGATCCCGCAGGGCGGAGACCAGCAGCGCCCCTTCGCGCTGGATACGCAACAGGTCGCGGGCCGCCGCATTGGCCAGCACGACCCGGCGTCCGGCGATGTCGTCGGCCTCACCGCCTGACACGACCAGCACCGGATCGCTGATGGCCTCGAAGATGGCGTCCAGCAGGTCCGGATCCGCAGTGGTGACATCCAGCTCCGCGTCTTCGACACCGGCCGTCGCCGTCGCTGCCGCTGCGGGTCGACGGTTGAGGGTCCAGCTGGACAGCCCGACCACGACGGCGCCGCCCACCAGCCAGCCCGCGAGCTCCGGCCGGGCGATGGCCAAGCCCAGAAGCACGACGATGGCCACGCCCGAGCTGGCACCGGCGGTCCACAGGCGGGAACCGGCCTGGGGCGCTACGGGCGACAGGGAGACTTCGTAGGGCATGCACGTTTCCGGCGGGTCGCGAGTCGCGTCCTGATCCTACATGACATGGAATTCATGACAGAGGGTCCGCAATGCGGCCGGTCCGGGTTGTCAAACACCCTTTACATCACTACCAGTCGGTCCATTGAGCGCTTGTGAACGGAGGGGCATATGACGGCGGCATTGACGCTTGAGGGGCTGAGCAAGCGCTACGGCGACTTCCAGGCCGTGCGCGATCTCAGTTTTCAGGTCGAGAAGGGCACGATCTGCGGCTTTCTGGGGCCGAACGGCGCAGGCAAGACCTCGACGATCCGGATGATCCTGGGGCTGCAGTCGGCGTCCGCCGGGAAGATCAGCATTCTCGGCGCCGACGATGGCCGCAAGGTGCGCGACCGGATCGGCTTCCTGCCGGAGGAGCGCGGCCTCTACAAGAAGATGACCCCGGTCGACGCCATCGCCTTCTTCGGCGCGCTGAAGGGCCTGCCGTCCAGCGAGGGTCGCAAGCGGGCGAAAGACATGCTCGACGCCCAGGGGCTTGGCGCGTCGAAGAACAAGAAGATGAAGGAGCTGTCCAAGGGGATGGCGCAGAAGGTCCAGCTCATCGCCTCGGTGGTGCACCGGCCGGAGTTCGTGATCCTGGACGAGCCGTTCTCGGGCCTCGATCCGGTCAACCAGCAGGGGCTGGAAGCCGTGATCCGGCAACTGGCGGCGGACGGGGCCACGGTGCTGTTCTCGACCCATGTGATGCAGCACGCCGAACGGCTGTGCGACAAGGTGGTGCTGCTGGCCCGGGGCCAGAAGGCGTTCGAGGGCACGGTGTCCGAAGCGCGGGCGACGACGCCGCGCTTTCTGGAGCTGGAAGGCGCCATAGCGCCGGATCAGGCCGCCACCCTGCCGGGCGTCAACGGTGTCGAGGTGATGTCGGAGCGCGACGGCGTGCGCGTGCTGAAGGCCGGGCTCAGCCAGGGCGGTCGGGGTCAGGACGCCCTCAAGGCCGCCTTCCTCGGCGGTCTGGATGTGCGGCGGTTCGAGCTGCGCGAGCCGACTTTGCACGACGCCTTCATCGGCCTGACCGGCGACAGTCCCGACATCGACCAGTCGACGAAATCCCAAGGCGCGGAGGCCGCCCGATGAACCGCACCCTGCTGATCGCGCGGCGTGAATACGCCGCCTACGCCAAGACGGTGGGTTTCTGGCTGTCGCTGCTGGCCTTTCCGCTGTTCGCCGTGCTGGGCGGGGCCATCCCGATCCTGATCCGGACCAGCGAGCCGGTGCGCGAGGTGGTTGTGATCGAGGAGGGGCCGCAGGCGGTCGGTCTGGCCGGCGCGGTGCAGGACGCGCTGCGGCTGGATCAGGAACGGCGCGAGGGGCGACGCCTGGAAGCCATGGCGGAGGCGGAAAAGGCGGGCGGCCAGGCCGGGGCGTCGGCCGCCGGAGACGCGTTGAACCGGCTGGGCGACCTGCGCTTGCGGATCGTCGAGACACCCGCCGATCTGACCGCTGCGGCACCCGGCGAAGCGCGTGAAGCGCTTGCCCGCCGTTACCTCGGCGACGAATTGCCGGAGGCGGAGCAACTGGATTCCGTCGTCTTGCTGGACCGCGCCGACGGCAAGCCGACCGCCCGTGTCTGGACCCGGCGCGCGACCGACGACACGGTCGAGGACTTCGTTCGCGACGCGCTGAAGGATGCCAACCGGCGCCAGGTCTTTCAGACCGTGGGGATCGACGCGGGCGTGGTCGAGGAGACCGAAAAATTCCGTCCGACGGTGACGGCCCTGTCGCCGAAGTCGGCCAGCGGCGGCGAAGTGTCGTTCCGCGACCAGCTGCCCGGGATCATCGGTCTGGCCTCGGGCTTCATCCTGTGGTCGCTGATCATCACCGGCGCCTCGATCCTCCTGAACAGCGTGATGGAGGAGAAATCGAACAAGATCCTCGAGGTGTTGCTTTCCTCTGCCTCGGCGTCGGAGATATTGACTGGCAAGGTTCTGGGTGTGGCCCTGTTGACCACCTCGGTGATGCTGGTTTGGGGCGGGATCGGGGCCTTCGGGCTGATCTCGGCGGCACCGGAGACGGCGGTCCAGGTCGGCGAAGTGCTGCTGGAAGGCGGCATGCTCGGCTATTTCGCGGCCTATGCGGTCGGCGGCTATCTGATGTACGCCGTGCTGTTCGCGGCCATCGGGGCCTTCTGCGAGACGCCTCGGGACGCCCAGACCCTGATGGGGCCGATCATGATGATCCTGGTCGTGCCGATCATCGTCATGCAGATGGCGTTGAACACGCCCGATGCGCCGGTGGTGCGGATCCTGTCCTGGGTGCCGTTCTTCACACCGTTCCTGATGAGCGCGCGGGCACCGTCGGAGCCGCCTCTGATCGAGATCGTCGGCACCATGGCGGGCATGTTCGCCTTCGCCCTGTTCATGGTCTGGGTGGCCGGACGGGCGTTCCGCGCGGGGGCCCTGTCTGACGTCAAACTGAGCTGGAAGAGCTTCGCCGGGGCGATCCGGGGTGGCGGGAAATGACCCCCAAGCTGTCGTCATCCTCCGGCAAGCCGCTCCTTCGCGGCGCCGACCGGAGGACCCAGCGGCGCGCGAGAGCGCGACCCTGCCGGGAGAGCCGCAGTTCACTGCAGCCTGCCTGAACAGATCGCCTTCGGCGCCGCGGGGTCCCCCGGTCTCGCTTCGCTCGCCGGA
>JBBQTX010000068.1:0-8983 GCA_038234475.1 Caulobacterales bacterium
ATGCGGGCGAAGAAGGCGGCGAAGGCGAAATGAGCGCTGACGATCAGAAACGCCATGCCGGCGAAGCCGCCGCCCTCCGTGTCGAACCGGGCATGGTCGTGGGCCTCGGCACCGGCTCGACGGCGGCCTGGTTCGTCAAGGCGCTGGCGGCGCGCAATCTGACCGGCCTGCGCTGCGTGCCGACGTCGGAGGCGACTGCCGAACTGGCACGTGAGCTGGGGCTCACCCTGTCGACGCTGGAGGACACGCCCCGCATCGACCTGACCGTCGACGGCGCGGACGAGATCGGCCCCGGCCTGGCACTGATCAAGGGCGGCGGCGCGGCCCTGTTGCGCGAGAAACTGGTCTGGGAGGCCTCGACCCGATGCCTCGTCATTGCTGACAGCGCCAAGGTGGTGACCACGCTCGGAGCCTTCGCCCTGCCGATCGAGGTCGTCGCCTTCGGCCACAAGACCACCGCCAATCGCATTGCCGACGTATTAGCCGACCACGACATTGCCATGCCCGCGCGGGTCCGGACGGCGGATCGCGGGCTGGTTCGCACCGACGGTGGCAATCTGATCTATGACGCGACGTGCGGTGCCATCCACGACCCCGTCCGGCTGGCCGACGACCTGAAGCTGATCACCGGCGTGGTCGAGCACGGCCTGTTCCTCGACCTGGCCGACGAGGCGATCATCGGTGGCGAGTCAGGGATCGACCTCCTAATTCCCTGATCACTCTATCCGCTCATCCCGGCGAAAGCCGGGACCCAGTGCTTTCGTGGGGCAGGCGTTTCGGGATCAACTGCGGCGTGCATCGGACTCACCGATCGCCCAAAGAACTGGGTCCCGGCTTTCGCCGGGATGAGCGGGAAAGAAAATGGCTGACACCTACGACTACGACCTCTTCGTCATCGGCGCCGGTTCGGGCGGGGTGCGCGCCGCGAGGCTGACCGCGCTCGGCGGCAAGCGGGTGGCCATTGCGGAAGAACATCGCGTCGGCGGAACCTGCGTCATCCGCGGCTGCGTGCCCAAGAAATTCATGGTCATGGCCTCTGACTTCGCCCACCAGTTCAAGACAGCCGAGGGCTATGGCTGGACCGTCGAAGCGTCCTTCGACTGGCCGAAATTCCTCCAGACCAAGGACGTCGAGATCGCCCGGCTGTCGGGCATCTATGTCGCCAATCTGGGCAAGGCCGGGGTCGATCTGATCCACGGCCGCGCCGTCCTGAAGGACGCCCATACGGTCGAAGTGACGCATCGGGACGGCGGCGAGAGCCGGACCATCACGGCCGAGAATATCCTGATCGCCACCGGCGGCCGGCCGTGGCTGCCGGGCGATCTGCCGGGCGTCGAACACGCCATCACCTCGGAACAGGCCTTCCACCTGCCGGAGTTGCCCAAACGCATCCTGATCGCGGGCGGCGGCTATATCGCGGTGGAGTTCGCGGGAATCTTCGCGGGGCTGGGCGTCGAAACGACCCTGATCTATCGCGGTCCCAACATCCTGCGCGGCTTCGACGACGACGTCCGGGCGCATCTGGCCGGCGAGATCGAGAAGCGCGGCATCAGGGTCATCCTCGGCTGCCAGCACACCGCGATCGAGCAGACCGAGACCGGCCTGCTGAACCGGCTGGAAAGCGGCCACACCATTGAAACCGATGTGGTCATGTTCGCCACGGGCCGTGTCCCCCACGTCAAGGGGCTGGGTCTGGAGACCGCCGGGGTCAAACTGAACGACAAGGGCGCGATCCAGGTCGATACGTTCTCAAAGACCACAGCCGACAACATCTGGGCCGTCGGCGACGTCACCGACCGGATCAATCTGACGCCGGTGGCCATCCGGGAGGCTGTGGCCTTCCACGAGACGGTCTATCGCGACAATCCCCAGGCCTTCGACTACGAGGCCGTCGCCAGTGCCGTGTTCAGCCAGCCGCCGGTCGGGACCGTCGGCCTGTCCGAGGGCGAGGCGCGCCACAGCTGTTCGGGTGCGGTCGATGTCTATCTGACCCGGTTCCGGCCGATGAAATACGCCTTCACCGGTTCGGATGAGCGGATGCTGATGAAACTGGTCGTCGACGCCGAAAGCCAGAAGGTCGTCGGGGTTCACATCGTGGGGCCAGAAGCGCCCGAGATGATCCAGCTGGCCGCCATCGCGGTGAAGGCCGGCCTGACCAAGGCCCAGTGGGACGCCACCTGCGCCGTCCACCCGACCATGGCCGAGGAATTGGTCACCCTGAAGGACAAGCAGACACCGACCAGCATGGCCGCCGGCTGATCGGCGTGACACCGCGTTCATTGTCCCGGAACGGACAGCGGCTTATCTTGACGCCATGAGTATGCGCTGGTCGCCCGACAGCTGGAGAACAAAGCCCGTCACGCAGATGCCGACGGACTATCCGGACACGGTCGCCCTGGCCCGTGTCGAGGACGAGCTGCGCGCCCTGCCGCCGCTGGTGTTCGCAGGCGAGGCGCGGCGGTTGACCGCCAAACTGGCGCAGGTCGAGGCCGGCGAGGCCTTCCTGTTGCAAGGCGGTGACTGCGCCGAGAGCTTCAAGGAATTCTCGACCGACAACATCCGCGACACCTTCCGCCTGATCCTGCAGATGGCCGTGGTCCTGACTTTCGCGGGGCGCAAGCCGGTGGTGAAAGTCGGCCGCATCGCCGGCCAGTTCGCCAAGCCGCGTTCGTCGTCGCTCGAGACCATCGGCGACGAGACCCTGCCCAGCTATCGTGGCGACATCATCAACGGCATGGCCTTCACGCCGGAAGAGCGCGTGCCCGATCCGCAGCGTCTGCTGCGCGCCTACAACCAGTCGGCCTCGACCCTCAACCTGCTGCGCGCCTTCGCCGGCGGCGGCTATGCAGATCTGTACAACATCCACCGCTGGACCATGGGGTTCGCGGCGGACAGCGCCTACGGGGCCAAATATCGCGAACTGGCCGACAAGATCACCGAGGCCCTGGCCTTTATGGAGGCGGTCGGCGTCACACCCGAGACCCATCCCGACCTGAGCCGGGTCGAGGTCTTCACCAGCCACGAGGCCCTGCTGCTGAACCTCGAAAGCGCGCTCACGCGCCTGGACGGCGCGACCGGCGAATGGTTCGACACCTCGGCGCATATGGTCTGGATCGGCGAGCGTACCCGTCAGCTGGACGGTGCCCATATCGAGTTCGCCCGCGGCATTCGCAACCCGATCGGGCTGAAGTGCGGCCCGACCCTCGAGGCCGACGACCTGCTCGCCCTGATCGACGTGTTGAACCCCGAGAACACGCCCGGGCGGCTGACGCTGATCGGCCGTTTCGGCGCCGACAAGGTCGTGGACCGTCTACCGCGGCTGATGAAAGCCGTGAAGGCGGCGGGCAAGCGCGTGGTCTGGTCGATCGACCCGATGCACGGAAACACCTTGAAGGCCGGAAACGGCTACAAGACCCGGCCCTTCGAGCGGATCCTCGCCGAGGTGCGCGGCTTCATCGACGTGGCTGAAGCCGAGGGGGTCCATCCCGGCGGCGTCCATCTGGAAATGACCGGCCAGAACGTGACCGAATGCATCGGCGGTGCCCAGGCCCTGACCGAGGACGACCTGTCCAGCCGGTACCATACCCACTGCGACCCCCGACTGAACGCGGACCAGGCACTGGAACTGGCCTTTCTTGTCGCCGAGCGCCTGAAAGCCGGTCGCCGTTCGCAGTCCGAGGCGGCCTGAGATGCGGGGTGTCGGCAGGCCCGAGGGGGACGAGCGCGGCGGGCGCTGCGCCTATCAGGGCGCGCCTGGTGCCTTCAGCCATGAGGCCTGCACGGACCTGCGCCCGTGGGACGAGGCGGTGGCTTACGATACCTTCGAGGGCGCGCTGGCGGCGCTCAAGTCCGGCGAAGCCGACTGCGCCCTGATTCCGGTCGAGAACACCTCGATCGGTCGCGTCGAACCTGCCGCCACCCTGGTCGCGGCGGCTGATCTGTCCGTCGTGTCCGAAGTCTGGCGTCCGATCAGGCTGGCCCTGATGGCTCCCCCGGGGGCCAGTCTGCGCTCGGTTCGCACCGCCGAGAGCCATCCGATCGCCTTGCGCCAGTGTCCGCAATCGCTCGCCGCGCTGGGCATCGAGCCCGTCGAGTCGTTCGACACCGCCGGCGCAGCGCGAGCGGTCGCCGAAAGCGAGGACCTGTCGCGCGCCGCCGTCGCCCCGGCGCGGGCCGCCGAAGTCTACGGATTGTCGATTTTGCGCAACGATATTCAGGATTCCGAGGATAACCGAACGCGTTTTGTCCTTTTAAGCGTCAATCCGGGTTGACGTCGCACGATCCGTGCGGCCTTTCGGTCGTATGGATCGCCCGCACGCTATCGCTGCGCCTGCATGCACCCGCGTTTTCGCGGCCGCAAACCTGTATATCTACGGCTTTCGATACGCCGGCTGAGGCGTCGGGGACATCGTCCTGCCGGCCTCGCCGGCGACCGCCCCGCGACGGGGCGGCGGCTCGCAAATCCCCTCATCGCCGTCGTCGACACCTGAAAGCTGTTCCCGTGCCCCATTCCAAGACCTCGTCCGCGCCCCAGCAAATCTGGCCCTCCGTGATGGACATCTCGCCCGACACCATGGCGCTTGCCGCCCTGCGCCATGAGATCGACCTGCTCGATGACGAACTGCTGGCCCTGTTCGAGCGCCGCCTCGCCATCGCCGCCCGGGTCGGCCGGGCCAAGGACGCTCCCGCCGGCCCGCACGTGAAACTGCGCCCCGATCGGGAGCAGGCGGTGCTGGCGAGGATTCTCGCTCGCGCCCGTCCCGACAACCGCGAAGCGGTCGAGTCCCTCTGGCGTCAGATCGTCGGCTGGGGTCTGGCGTGTCAGGGCCGGATCAAGGTCCAGGTCTGGTCGCCCGTCGAGCCGACCCGAGCCTTCGACGGTTCTCGCCTGCGCTTCGGCGCCGCCGTCGAGATGCGCGCCGTGCGAGATCCTCAGGCTGCCCTGTCCTGGGCGGCGGAGGGGCATGGCGTCGCCGTCCTGGCCGTCAACGCCGATGACGCCTGGTGGATCGGCCTGCGACGCGACTGGTCGATGCTCAGCGTCTTCGACGGCTTCGGCGGCGACACGCCAACCGCCCTCGCCGTGGGCCGGATCGACCCGGCGGCGCTTCCGACTGGCCGTCGCGTGATCGTCGACGCCGGTGGCGATGCCGGCGATGGCGGCGGTATCCGTCGGCGCGGCTTGGCGACCCACCACGGCTGGACCCTGTCCCTGACCGAGGCGGACGTGCCGGTCGGCGGCGAGGAAGGCTGCGTCGGCGCGATCGGCTGACGTCAGCCGGCCTTGGCCGAGCGGATTGCACGGTCAAGCTGACCGGGATCATTGCTGGTCGTGACCCGCCCGTTGATGAAGAAGGTGGGTGTTCCCTCAACGCCGAGGGTAGCCGCGCCGGTGTGGATGTCAGCCATCAGGCGTGAGGTTTCGGGGGAGGAGATGGCAGTCCTGGCGCGCGCCAGATCGACACCGTTCGCGCTCAGGATCCGGTCGACAGCCTGTGGATTCAGGGCTCGCTCCGCCATCAACGCCAGATGAACCGGGAGGTATTTGCCCTGGGCATGGGCGGCAAGGGCGGCGCGGGCGGCATACTGTGACGTCACGCTCTCGCCCTGGTCGAGGATGGCCCACTCCTTGAAGATGAACCTTACGTCCGGGTGAGCCTGCATCAGGGCGGTATAGGCCGGAGCGGCGGTCTTGCAGTAGGGGCACTGGTAGTCAAAGAATTCAACTACTGTCACCCGGGCGTCGGCGGGCCCAAAAGCCGGTTCTCGCGCACTGGCCGACAGGATGCCCGGATCGGCGGCGACGGCGGCGTTCATCTTCGATGTTCGTTCGACATTGGCGCGCGCGTCGCGGGCCTGAACAACCTCGTCCAGCACCTGTGGGTTCGCCAACAGGTAGGCGCGGACCCGATCACCGAAATCGCCGCCTGTCGCATATGGAGCGCCTGCCAGCAGGAGAGCAACCACCGACACGGCCAGCGCGGCCATGCTGGCGCGGGGCCGCGAGAAGAAGCCGGCGTCTCGCGACCCGGCCGTCGGTTCAGGCGCGTCGTTCATTCAATCACTCTGGAGACGTTCAGCCGGCTGTGGGGATCACGCCGACCGGGGCGCGGCGGCTGTTGCGGCGGTCCAGGTCATCGACGTCGTCCTGGGTGGCACCCGAGGCGAATACGATGTCCATCGCCCGAGTCCATTCGGTTGTGCCGGGTTGCAGCATGTCGCGGGCGCGCAGGGCGAATTGGGTTGCCTGTCGTTCGGCACCGAGGGCGAAATACATCTCTGCGGAAGCCAGGCGCGCTTCGCCCTCCTTGTTCTGACTGGCATATGCCTGGCTCAGCAGCCGCCATGCCAGGCTGTTGTCGTCTTCAAGGGCGGTGGCGCGCCGCAACTGGACGACGGCCTCGTCCAACTTGGCGAGGTCCTGGGTCTCTATCAGGGCGTGCGCCAGATTAATGCGCAGCAGGGGCGCGTCCGGCTTCAACTCGACCGAGCGCTGATGGGCTCCGATGGCTTCGTCGGGCCGGCCCTCCTCGAACAGTATCTGGCCTTTCAGTTCCCAGAAATAGGGGTTGTCCGGCTGTTCGGTCAGAAACACATCTACCGCCGCCAAGGCGCGGTCGGTCTGGCCGTCCCGGTACCACGCGATGGCGCGGGCGTAGCGCGCAGGCAGGGACGTGTCACTTTCCGGATAGTCCCGCAGGGTCTGGTTCGGTGCATCCAAGAAGGCGCGGATTTTCGCCAGAACCAGGGCGTGCTGGGCAACGCGCCCGGGGCTGTCGGTGCGGCTGTAGCTGGGCTGTTCGCCGACGAAGCGCCGAAGGTTCTCGATCCGGGCTGCAGACAAGGGGTGGCCACGGAAATACGGATAGCGACGGGCGTCGGAAAAGACTTCCTGGGAGCGGAAATTCTCGAAAAAGTTGACCAGACCGCGCCCCGATTCACCCGCGTTCTCGAGCGCCCGCGCAGCGGTGTTGTCGGCCTCGCCCTCTTGATGGCTCATGTAGCGGAGCGCGCTCAGGGTGCCGAAATACTGGCTGTTGTCTAGCAGGACGGCCCCGGCGTCCGGCGCACCTGCAGCGATTGCTAGGGCCCCGAGGGCCATGGTCATCAGCATGGGCTGCATGCCGGCCCCTTGGGCACCGTCGCGCAGGGTATGACGGTTTTTGATGTGGCCGCCCTCGTGGGCGATCACGCCCAGCAGTTCGTTGGCGCTTCGCGTTTTCAGGATCAAGCCGGTGTTGAGCCCCAGAATCCGGCCCCGTGTCGCGAAGGCGTTCAGTTCGCTGTCGTTGACCAACAGGATCTCGATTTCGGACGGCTCCAGCCCCATCGCGGTGAAGACGGGGTCCGACCATTCGTGAATGATCCCCTCGATCTCGGTGTCGCGGATCAGGCTCTGGGCGGAAGCAGGCGTGGCCGTCGCCAGCACAAGGCCGACGACGGCGACGATGCCGGACAGGCGAACGACGATTTGGGACAACCAGCTCAAGTCGAACTCCTCATACCCTCGGACGCCCCGCCTGCCGCATCCTCATAACCTAATCGCGGCCTTTCAGCGGCGCCACCATCCGCGCTTGGGTTTCTCCGGCGGGGCGAGGATCTGATTCGGATCGTTCGCGATCAAGGCTTCGACATCGATTTCGGGTTCGGGGGCCGCAGCGGGTTCGATAACCGCCGCCGCTTTCGGTTCGACCATCGGCTCTGGCAGGGCCGCCTCGACGGGCGAAACGTCACGCACCGCCGGCTCGGCGATGGTCTCCGCTTCGTTCGGCTCGATCGGCACGATCAGCGCTTCGGCTTCGGACGCCACGGTCGCGCTGTCCGAGACCTTGCGGCGCACACGGCGGCGTTTGGGCTCTTCGGCGACGGCGACGGTGGCGGCGTCTACCGGCTCGTCGATGACCACGGCCATCGGCGTATCCGGCGAGCCGTCCGGCGGCATGCCTTCGTTGGTGGCGCGGGTCTCGACATTGACATCGTGGGTCAGGCCCTGCTCGCTGCCACGATCACGTCCCCGTCCCCGTCCGCGCCGGCGGCGCGATCGACCGCCCCGTTCGCCGGCGAGTTCACCTTCGGGACGTTCGCCCACAACCTCGTCCACGTCATTGACGGGGGTAGCCGTCAGGTCGTTGGCGGCGCGGGGTTCGTCGCGTTCCGGATTGATCGGGTCAAACCAGACATAGGGATCCTCGAGCGACGGAGTGCGGCCGCGCACCCAGGTGAAGCCATCGCGCTCGCTGCTGTCCTCGCGCACCTTGCGGCCCCCGCGGCGGCCGCGTCGGCGACGGCGACCGCTCTCGCTGTCGTCATCGTCGTCGTCACCGGCGGCCAGGGCAGGCGCAGCGGGGATGGACTCGTCGGTCGACGCGTCAGCGCCATCGCGCCGTCCGCCGCGGCGGCGGCGGCGGCGGCCGGCTTCGCCTTCGACGCGCTCGGCGCGTTCGCGCGGCTCGTCGTCGTCCGCATCCTCGCGGTCCAGATCGTCGGCGTCGTCGGCGATGATCTCTTCATCGCCGTCGTCCTCGTCGTCATAGGCGCTGTCGTCGAAATCGTCGTCCAGGTCCACGAAGGCTTCCGGCCGTTCCGGCGGCACGAAGTCCTCGTTGGTCTCGGTGCGGTCCAGCGAATGGTCGCTCTGTCCCAGACTATCATCAATCAAAATGACGACGTTCAGGCCGCGCTGCGCCAACAGGCGCTGCAGATAGTCGCGCTTTTGATTCAGGATGTAGAGGGCGACCGCTGTGCTCAGGCGCAGGTTCACCGATCCGGCCCCGTTCTTGCCGGCTTCGATGTCGAGGGCCCGCAGGGTCATCAGGGCCGCGGATTCGGCCGAGCGGACGCGACCGGCTCCCTGGCAGTGCGGGCAGGCCTCGGTGGCACCTTCGATCACGCCGAGACGGCGACGCTGGCGGCTGATCTCCATCAGACCGAAGCCCGAGATGCGGCCCATCTGGATGCGCGCACGGTCCTTGGCCAGTGCGTC
>JBBQTX010000069.1:0-8966 GCA_038234475.1 Caulobacterales bacterium
GCGCAGCCCGCCTCGACAATGACCGAGATGGTGACGGTGTTCTTGCGGTCGCGCCGGTCGGCCATGGCCCCGGCAGGCAGCGTCAGCGCCAGCAGCGGCAGAAACTGGCACAGGCCGACCAGTCCCAGATACAGGCTGGCCTCGGCGATCGGATGGTCGCGCCGCGCGATCTCATAGACCTGCCACAGCAGGGCCGAGGACTGGATCTGGATGCCCAGCACCGCCGCCACCCGCCCGACCCACAGCAGGCGAAAGTCGCGGATGCCCCAGGGGCTGGAGGGTCCGTCGTGCGGCGGCTGGACCGACCCGGTCGTCTCGATGGCTTCGGTCACGTGCGCCGATCTTGTTTCGGATACGGTGTCCCGTCACGGTGGACATAGCCGGCATCGTGGAACCTGGTGGGTGCGGCGTAGATGTCGATCTTCGGCACGGGGAAGAGCCTTCTCGCAGTCGACCGAACCCCGTAAAGCACAGCCTTATGAGCGCCGCATCAAATCCCGTTATCGATCCTGTCGCCCTGACCCGCGACCTGATCCGCAAGCCCTCCGTCACGCCTGCGGACGAGGGGGCGATGGATGTGCTCGAGCGCGCCCTGACGGGGCTCGGCTTCCACTGCCGGCGGATGAAGTTCGAGAACATCGAGAACCTCTACGCGCGTCTTGGGACCGCCTCTCCGAATCTCTGCTTCGCCGGTCACACCGATGTGGTGCCGACGGGTTCGGCCGAGGCCTGGTCATCGGGTCCCTTCGAGGCCGAGGTCCGGGACGGGATCCTCTACGGCCGCGGCGCTGTCGACATGAAGGGCGGTATCGCGGCCTGGGTGGCGGCGGTGTCGCACATCCTGGCCGAGGGCGATGTCCCCGGCTCCCTGTCCTTGCTGATCACCGGCGACGAGGAGGGTCCGGCCCTGCACGGCACCAAACGCGTGGTCGAGACCCTGATGGCAGAGGGCGAGGTCCTCGACGGCTGTATCGTCGGCGAGCCGTCGTCCTTCCATCTGCTGGGCGACATGATCAAGGTCGGGCGGCGCGGCTCGCTCAACAGTTGGATCACCGTCCACGGCAAACAGGGCCACGTCGCCTATCCCGACCGCGCCGCCAATCCCGCGCCGGTGCTGGCGAAACTTCTCGCCGCGCTGGACCGTCACGTCCTCGACGACGGCTATCCCGAATTCCCCCCGTCGAACCTCGAGATCACCACGATCGACATCGGCAATCCGGCGACCAACGTCATCCCTGCCGAGGCCAGGGCACGGCTGAACATCCGGTTCAACCCGACCCACACCGGCGACGACCTGATCGCTTGGCTGAACGCGATGGCGGGCGAGGCCCAGGCCGCGTCGGGGCTGCAGATCACCTTGGAGCACCTGTGCTCGGGCAATGCCTTCCTGACCGAGCCGGGCCCCTTCATCACGGGCGTGCAGGACGCGGTCGAGGCGGTGATCGGCCGACGCCCGGAAGCCTCCACCGTCGGCGGCACCTCGGACGCCCGTTTCATCCGGGCCATGTGTCCGGTGCTGGAGCTGGGTCTCGTCGGCCAAACCATGCATCAGATCGACGAGCGCGTTCCGGTGAACGAGCTGGAAGCCCTGACCGGGGTCTATCGCCGCGTCGTCGAGACCTTCTTCGCAAGGAACTAGCCGAAGACGTTGAGGCCCAGCAGGGCGGCCCCGAACATGGCCGAGAAGGCGGTCAGGAAATAGAAGATCTCGCGGCGCGCGCTACCGCGGCGCTGCAGCTTCATCGGCGGCAAGATTACGGGCAGGCTGCTCATGGCGACCTCCAGGTTGACCCTGTGAGGATGCGCCGCCTTTCTTGCCGGGGCGTTGACGAACATGGTTGCCGCCTCAGGTCGCGGGACGCTCCAGGAACCGGATCGCGCTCAGCACATGGGCCTTCACGCCGACCGGCAGCACCGCCTCATTGACGTCGAAGCCCGGCGAATGATTCGGCGGCGAGGTGTTCGGATCGACCCCGTCCTTGGAGCCCCCGAGATGGTAGAAAACCCCCGGTACGACCTGGGACAGATAGCTGAAGTCCTCGGCCACCGTCGTCGGCGGGGCCGCGGCGTTGACGTTGCCGGCCCCGGCGGCCTCGCCCAGCACGGGGGCCAGCCAAGCCGACAGTTCCTCATTGTTGAACACCAGGGCCGCGTTCTGACGCACCGAAAACTCGGCCGTCGCGCCATAGGTCTCGGCGACATTGTCGATGGCGATCCCGGCGCGGCGGACCAGATCGTCGCGCTGGGCGATGTCGAAGGTCCGCAGCGTGCCCGACATCGTCGCGTCCTGCGGGATGATGTTGTAACGCACGCCCGCGTCGAGGGTGGCGATGGTGAAGACCGTAGGCGTCGTGGTCGGATCGACCGTGCGGGCGGTCAACGTATTGATGGTCTGGACGATCTGGGCCGAGACGGCGATGACGTCGACGCCCTTCCACGGCCAGGCCCCGTGGGTCTGGCGGCCATGCAGTGCGATGTCGATCCGGTCCGACGCCGCCATGAAACCGCGCGGACGATAGAACAGCGTCCCGGGCCGCCCCGGCACGACGTGCAGGCCGAAGATCGCGTCGGGCCGGGGATTGGCCAGCGCGCCCTCGTCGATCATCAGCAGGGCGCCGCCCTTGGGCTCGCCCGGAGGGGCCCCTTCCTCGGCAGGCTGAAAGATGAAGACGATTGTGCCGGGAATATCTGCGCGCATCCCGGCCAGGACCTCGGCGGCGCCCATCAGCATCGCGACATGGGCGTCGTGGCCGCAGGCGTGGGCGACCGGGACCGTATTGCCCTGATAGGTCCCGGTCGCGGTCGACGCGAACGGCAGGCCTGTCGCCTCCAGAACCGGCAGAGCGTCCATGTCGGCCCGCAACGCGACGGTCCGACCGGGGCGTCCGCCGCGTAGCACCCCGACGACGCCGGTCTTGCCGATTTCCGTCCGGACCTCGAGTCCAAGGGCGCGCAGGTGGGCGGCCACGACGGCGGCGGTACGGGTCTCGGCGAAGCCCAGCTCGGGGTTGGCGTGAATGTCCCGCCGCCAAGCCACGACCCGGGAGTTTCCGGCGGCGACGGCCGCCTCGACCTGTGCCAGCGGGATCGACGCGATCTGGGCATGGACGAGACCGGCGGACAAGGCCAACGCAAGGCCGGAAGCGGCGAGGAGGCGATGAAGGATCATGATGGTGGCCCTGGATGCGAAGTTCGCACCGTGCGCGGGACGGCGGCGCTTGCGCAAGTCCCGCCGACGGGCGATCACCGGATCATGGCCCTGAAGACCGCGAAAACCAAATGGCGCGACGTCGTGCTGGTGTGCCGCAAATGCTCGAAAAAGCTGGACGGCAAGGGCTTCGGCCCCGACGGCGACAAGACGTTGAAAAAGGCCCTTCGCAAATATCTGAAGGCCGGCAAGGGCAAGAAGGTGGAGTTGACCATCAAGGAAACCGACTGCTTCGATGTCTGCCCGAAGAACGCCGTCATCGCCGTCAATGCGGCGCGGCCCAAGGCCCTGCTGATCGTGCCGGCCGGTGCCGACCTGTTCGAGGTCAAGGCCCGGCTGGGGCTGGACGACGGACGGCGGCTGAAGCCGGTGCTGACCGTGGTTGAAACCTGACCGGTCGACGGGAACCGCAGCCGTCGGCATATTGAACCTCGCGCTTCCCGGTGCGGGGCTCTAACCTGGCTTCGGTGAACCTGCGCTCTCCCGCCTTCGCCCTCCTGTTCGCCGTTAGCCTGATCGCGG
The DNA here is from genome assembly GCA_038234475.1 of Caulobacterales bacterium. Taxonomy (GTDB): domain Bacteria; phylum Pseudomonadota; class Alphaproteobacteria; order Caulobacterales; family Caulobacteraceae; genus Brevundimonas. Next base: position 3,731 of record JBBQTX010000069.1, read on the forward strand.
CGGCTGGCAATATGGCGCTGCAGTCCGTCCTGCCGGCCATCGGGCGCGAGTTTCGCCTGTCCGACACCTTGGTCGCCGGTGCCTTCGCCATCTCCGCTCTGATGTGGACGATCGCCTCGCCCTTCTGGGCGCGGCTGTCCGACACCCTTGGCCGCAAGCGGGTGATCCTGATCGGTCTGGGGGGCTTCGTGCTGTCGATGAGCGGCTTCGGCCTGGCGGCGACGTCCGGGCTGGAGCAATGGCTGGGGGCGGGTCTGGCGTTCACCCTGATGGCAGTGGCCCGCACGATTTACGGGGTGTTCGGCTCGGCCGCACCGATCGCCTCCCAGGCCTATGTCGCGGATCGAACCTCGCCGGAGCAGCGCACCCAGGCCATGTCGCTGCTGGCTTCGGCGCAAGGACTGGGCACGGTGATCGGCCCGGCGCTTGCCCCCTTCTTCGTCCTGCCGCTCGTGGGGTTGGCGGGGCCCATGTATGCCTTCGCCCTGTTTGGCCTTGTCGTGCTCCTTATCGTCTGGCGCAGACTGCCCAGCGGTGAGGTGGTGCGCACCCCCTCGGTCAGCGGACACCGGGGCGAGGCGGGCAAGGGTCTCTGGCGGGACCCGCGGGTCCGCGCCTATCTGCTGTACGGCCTGCTGATCACCGGGGTCCAGGCCGTGAACATTTCGGTGCTGGGCTTTCACATCATCGACGAAATGCAGGCCACCGGCGTGGCGGCGCGCGAGGCCCAGCCCTTCATCGGCATCGCCATGTTGGCCGGCGCGGCGGCGACGCTCATGGTGCAATGGGGCCTGATCCCCCTTTTTCGCCTACAGCCTCGCGACCTGATGCGCTGGGGGGCGGGCCTGGCCCTGGTCGGCAATGTGATGAGTATCGCCTCGCCGGGCTACTATGGGGTCGTGGTCGGCTATGCGGTCGTGTCCATGGGGATCGGCTTCGCGCGACCGGGCTTCACGGCAGGGTCTTCGCTCTCGGTCGAGGCGCATGAACAGGGTGCCATCGCCGGTCTGATGATGTCGCTTGCAGGATTGAGCTTCCTCGGCCCGCCGGTCATCGGTGTGGCCCTGTACGAATGGGCCGAGCCGGCACCCTTCGTCGCCAACGCCCTGCTCCTGACCGCGGCCGCCGCGCTTTGTTTCCTCAGCCCCAAGCTCCGTGCCGGACCGCCCGACCTGCCCGACCGCGACGAGACCCCGTCGTCGCAGACGCCGCCGGCGTCCCAACCCGGCCCCGAGGGCAATCGCTGACGGCGGTTCGCGCCCGCAGGAGCCAGAGCGCTCTTTAACTTGCCGGAGAGCCGTGCCAGATCGGAGCCATGGACACCGCACGGATCGAAAAACGCATCGGCGTTCGCGCCTCCACCGACCGCATCTGGGAGGTGATCCACGACCTGTCGGGCTGGAACCGCTGGAACCCCGTCGAGACTGGCGTCGAGGGCACGGTCGCCTTCGGCGGCCAGATCGCCCTGACCGAAACCATCGAAGGTCTGGGCGAGCGCCGCGCGGCGGCCAGTGTCGGCGACTGGCAACCCTATGCCCAGCTGGTCTGGACCGAAAAGCGCGGCTTGTGGTTCCGTTCGACCCGCTATTTTGAGATCGAGGCGCTGGAGCCCGGCAGCTGCATCGTCTCCAACGGCTTCATCTTCCAAGGCCTGCGCGGCGAGATGTTCTTCGACAAGCACCGCAAACTGCTGCGCCACGCCGTCGATGCCGTGGCCGAGGGGTGGAAGGTCGCCGCCGAAAACTAGCCGCCCTTGGCCATCGTATCCTGGATGCTGATGATCGCCGGCGTCAGGATGACGATGAACAGTACCGGCAGGAAGAACAGGATCATCGGTACCGTCAGCTTGGCCGGAAGGGCGGCGGCCTTCTTTTCGGCGGCCGAGAGGCGCATCTCGCGGTTTTCCTTGGCCATTGTGCGCAAGGCCGAGCCCAGCGGGGTGCCATAGGTCTCGGCCTGGGTCATGGCGGTCGACACCGATTTGACGCCCGGATGGTTGGTGCGCTTCGCCAGATTCTCATAGGCCATGCGCCGGTCGGGCAGATAGCTGAGCTCGGCCGATAACAGGGTTAGTTCTTCGGCCAGGTCGATGGACGAGCCGCCGATCTCCTGACTGACCTTCTGGATCGCCGCCTCGATCGACATACCGGCCTCGACGCAGATCAGCAGAAGGTCCAGCGCGTCCGGAAACGCCTGCATGATGGAGGTGCGGCGCTGGGATATCCGGTTGGCCAAAAAAATGTTCGGGGCATAGAAGCCGATCACCGCCGCCACCATGGTCGCGGTCACCCGCATCATCACCGACAGGCCGAAGTCGTTGAAGACGAACAGATAGAAAACGGCGAAACCCAAGAAGACGAAGGGCATGGAGAAGCGGAAGAAATAGAAGGTGTTCAGCGGCTTGGGACCACGATATCCGGCCTGCGCCATCTGGTCGGCAACCTTGGGGTCCTCCAGCAGCTTGGTCAGGTTCAGCCGCTCGACCACCCGCTTCTTGAAGCTCTCGTCCGAGTGCCTCAGATGCTGCTGTCCCGAGTTCTGGGTCGCGATGGTCTGGCGGGAGCGGCGCTTGAGTTCCTCGCGCCGCACCGCGACCGCCTTCATCCGCTCCTCCAACTTGGCCCCGCCGCCGAACGAGCTGACCAGGGTGACGAGGGTGGCGAAGACCAGCACGCCCACGCCGACGCTGAGCAGGTTCTGGACGTTGGTGAAGAAGGCGATGAACGATCCCATGTCTCGCCTCTAGAACTTGAACGCGATCATTTTTTTCATCACGAAGACACCGAAGGCCATCATCGTCACGGCGATCAGCAGCATGAACTGGCCGCGCGGATCGGTGAACAATTTGGCCATGTAGGCGGGCGTGGTCAGGCTGACCAGGATCATCACGGCCGGTGGCAGCGAGCCGATGATGCCGGCCGAGGCGGTGGCTTCCGACGACAGCGCCTTGATCTTCTCGCCCATCATCTTGCGGGCCCGCAGCACGACCGAGAGGTTGTTGAGCGCCTCGGCCAGGTTGCCGCCCGTCTTCTGCTGGATGGCGATGACGATGGCGAAGAATTTCAGCTCTGGCGTCGGCATGCGCTCGTACATCTTGTCCAGCGACTGGGCCAGGGTGAGGCCGACACCGAGGCCCTCGACCAGCTTCTGGAACTCCGCGCCCAGCGGCTGTGGGCTCTCGCGGGCGATGATCTTGAAACACTCATGGACCGGCAGGCCGGACTTGATGCCGCGCACGATGACATCGACGGCGTCGGCGAAATGGCCGGAGAATTTCTTGCGCCGCCCCTTGCCGAGAAAGCCGACGACCCAGCGCGGCAGGCCCAGCCCGAACACGATGGCCGTGCCGATGCCGATCAGGGGATTGAGACCGAACAGCAGCGGAGCCAGGAAGGCGACGACGCCCAGGACGCCGCTGATGATCCAGAAGGTCGAAACCTTGGTCGCCAGTCCGGCCTGCTTCAACTTGGCCGTCAGGCTGATCCGCGCCTTGCGCTCGGCCCGTTCGGACTCCTGGAGTTGCTGCATGATCTGCTTGCGTCGGGCCTCCGGCGTATTGGCGGCGGCGGCCTTTTTCGCTGCGGAATTGTTCTGTTTGGGCCCGCCGAAACCGTGGGCCCGCTTGACCGCCTCCTCGCTGGAATCGCCCCCTCCGACGAAGACCCAGCCCAGCCCGCCGATGGTGATGAAGGCGAGAACTGCCGCGAGAATGGGAAGCATCGCCCTACTCCGCCGCGTCGAGGGCTTCGGCCAGTTCGCGCTCGAGCCCGTAGTAGCGGGCCCGGTCCCAGAAGCGCGGGCGGGCGATGCCGGTGGACCGGTGACGGCCGATGATCTTGCCGTGCTCGTCCTCGCCGGTGATCTCGTAGACGAACAGGTCCTGGGTAACGATCACGTCGCCCTCCAGCCCCACCACCTCGGTGATGTGGGTGATCCGGCGCGAGCCGTCGCGCAGACGGGCGGCCTGGATGATGACGTCGACCGAGCCGACGATCATCTCGCGGATGGTCTTTGATGGCAGGCCGTAGCCGCCCATGGTGATCATCGACTCCATACGGCTGATGGCTTCGCGCGGGCTGTTGGCGTGCAGCGTGCCCATGGAACCGTCGTGGCCGGTGTTCATGGCCTGCAACAGGTCGAAGGCCTCCGGTCCACGCACCTCGCCGACGATGATCCGCTCGGGACGCATGCGCAGGCAGTTCTTCACCAGGTCGCGCATGGTGATCATGCCCTGGCCCTCAAGGTTGGGCGGGCGCGTTTCAAGGCGGACCACGTGCGGCTGCTGCAGCTGCAGTTCGGCCGCGTCCTCGCAGGTGATGACCCGCTCGGTCGGATCGATGAAGGCCGTCAGGGTGTTCAGCAGCGTCGTTTTGCCCGAGCCGGTGCCGCCCGAGATGACCAGATTGCACCGCGAGGCACCGATCACACCCAGCACACGGGCACCCTCGGGACTGATGGAGGCGTACTCCACCAGATTCTTCATCGTCAGCTTGTCCTTCTTGAACTTCCGGATCGTCAGCGTCGGGCCGTCGATGGCCAGCGGTGGGGCGATCACGTTGACCCGCGAGCCGTCGGGCAGGCGCGCGTCGCAGATCGGGGAGCTCTCGTCCACGCGGCGGCCGACCTGGCTCACGATGCGCTGGCAGATGTTCATCAGCTGGGCGTTGTCGCGGAAGCGGACATTGGTCAGCTGGACCTTGCCGTTGACCTCGATGAAGACCCGGCCGGCCCCGTTGACCATGATGTCGGCGATGTCGTCGCGGGCCAGCAGGGGCTCGAGCGGGCCATAGCCGAGCACGTCGTTGACGATGTCCTGGACCAAGTGCTCCTGCTCGGCCACCGACATGGAGACGTTCTTGATCGCCACCAGTTCGGCGACGATGTCGCGGATTTCTTCCGCGGCCGCCTTGGGATCCAGCCCGGCCAGCTGGGCCAGGTCTATGGTGTTCATCAAGGCGTTGAAGATCGTCGTCTTGGTGGCGTGATAATAGTCCGACTGCTCGCGAACGATTTCGGCGACGGCCTGGGCCTTCTTCAGCTGTTCGAAGCCCGGCGTGGACTTGGGGCCGGGGGCGTTGTTCGCCGGTGCGGCCTCCGGCGCAGGCCTGGGGCGCGAGGCGAGGGCGTCAAGGCGGTCGGCCGCGGGGGACGCCGGCTTGGCGGCGTAGGACTCGGCCTTGCGCGCCGCCGTCTGAACCTGTTCGGCGGTCTGTTCGCCGCCGAAGGCGAAGGCTTC
>JBBQTX010000070.1:0-8923 GCA_038234475.1 Caulobacterales bacterium
GGTGCGGCTGTCGATCTTGGAGGTGACCTGGAAGGATATCCGCGTCGGGAAATTGGCCTTGATCGTGCCGGTGATGACGTCGACCGACGGGCGCTGGGTGGCCATGATCAGGTGGATGCCGGCGGCGCGGGCCATCTGGGCCAGACGCTGGACCGCCCCTTCCACGTCCTTGCCGGCGACCAGCATCAGGTCGGCCATCTCGTCCATGACGACGACGAGGAAGGGCAGGGGCTCGGGACGGATCTTCTCGGATTCATAGACCGGGCGGCCCTGGTCGTCGAAGCCGGTCTGGACCGTGCGTTCGAAATGCTCGCCCTTGGCCACGGCCTCGCGGGCCCGCTCGTTGTACGAGGCGATGTTGCGTACGCCGAGCTTGGACATCCGGCGATAGCGGTCCTCCATCTCGCGCACGGTCCATTTCAGCGCCACGACGGCCTTCTTGGGATCGGTGACGACCGGGGCCAGCAGGTGCGGGATGCCGTCATAGACCGACAGCTCCAGCATCTTGGGGTCGATCATGATGAAGCGGCATTCGGCGGGCGTCAGTCGGTACAGGATCGAAAGGATCATGGCGTTGACCCCGACCGACTTGCCCGAACCGGTGGTGCCGGCGATCAGCAGGTGGGGCATGCGCGCCAGATCGGCGACATAGGGCTCGCCGCCGATGGTCTCGCCCAGCGCCAGTGGCAGCAGATGGGCGGGCTTGTCGTATTCGGCCGAGGCCAGCAGGTCGCGCAGATAGACGGTCTCGCGCCGGGCGTTGGGCAGTTCGATGCCGATGGCGTTGCGGCCGGGCACGACCGAGATGCGGCAGGCGCGGGCCGACATCGAGCGGGCTATGTCGTCGGACAGGGCGACGACGCGGCCATGCTTGACGCCGGGCGCGGGCACGAGTTCGTACAGGGTGACGACGGGGCCGGGGCGGATCTGGTCGATCACGCCGCGCACGCCGAACTCCTGCAGCACACCTTCAAGCATTTTGGCGTTCTGTTTCAGCGCCTCCTCGTCGACCGACGCGACGCGCTTGGCCGGCTTGGTCAGCATGGACAGGGGCGGGAGGTCGAAACCGGTCGAGGGGCGGACGAAGTCGAAGGCGGCCTGGCTGTCGTCGGCCTCGCGACGCGAGGGCTTGGGGGCCTTGGCGGCGGCCACCCTGGGTTCCGGTGCGCCGCGAACAGGGGTCGGCGCTTCTGAGGGCGGGCTCCAGGCGGAGACATCGTCGGCTTCTATGTCCTCCGGTTCGGGCGCGGGGCGGGGCCTGCGCGACGACTTTTTCGGCTGACGCGAGGGCCGGGGGTCTGGGGCGACGCGGCGCGTGCCGAGACCCCGGCTCCACGACAGGGCCTCCGACAGGTCCGAAAATCGCAGGCCGATGGCGTGGCCGATGCCCCACAGGCCCAGCGGCAGGAGGGCCAGGCCGGCCACGACCGGGGCTCCCGGCAGGTCGAGGGCGGTGAACGCCAGTCGGATCAGGCCGACGATGGCGTCCCCCCACAGGCCGCCAAGCCCGGCCGCCAGCGGCCAGGCGACGGGCGCGGCGAGGGCCGACAGGGACGCCGACAGGGCCAGAACGCCCGCGGTCGCTGTCAGCGCCTTCAGCGGCGTCGGCTTGAGCTTCTGGCGCAGGGCGTCGCCGATGGCGGCGGCCAGACCGAAGGCGACCAGCAGCAGGGCTGCGGGCCAGGCGGCCAGACCCAACGATTGCATGAACAGATCGGCGAACAGGGCCCCGTTGGCACCGAGCCAGTTGGTGGCAGCCGCCCCCGAAGCGGCGTTCAGACTGGGATCGGCCGGATTCCACGAAATCAGGGCGACGATCAGCAGGGCCGCCAGCAGGGCCTGGGCCATGCCGCGGAATTTCACCGTGACGGGCGCGTCCCAGATCATCCGGGCGCTGACCCAGGCGCGCTGGCCGATGGCGAAGGCGGCGGACATGCGGCGGAGAACTCCGGACGGACGAAACAGACCCGCTGTTGTCGCCCGGGCAGGGTTAAGAGGCTGTTTACCAGCCGACCGCGATGCGCTTTGCCGCACTGGACCTTTGCCCGTCGCGGCGCGACAAGCGGCGCATGAGCCAAGCGGATCGCTACGACGTCATCATAGCCGGTGCCGGCATGGCCGGGGCGACCTTTGCGCTGGCCGCAGCGCAAGGCGGTCTGCGGGTCGTGCTGGTCGATCCCCAGCCGTTCCCGATGCAGATGGAGCCGACGTTCGACGGGCGGTCGACCGCGATCGCCTTCTCGACCTTTCGCATGTTGGACGCCCTTGGCGTCGGCGCGGCGTTGCGGCCCCACGCCTGCCGGATGGACCGGATCCTGGTCACCGACGGACGGCGGCCGGGGGCGGCCTCGCGCGCAGCCTCGTCCGCCTTCCTGCGCTTCGACGCCGACGAGATCGGTGACCGGACGGATGGCGAGCCGCTGGGATATATGGTCGAGAACCGGCGCATCCGTTCGGCATTGGCCGAGGCGATCGCTTCGGGCGGCATCGAGGTCCGGGCTCCCGCCGCCGTTGCCGCAGTCGAGCCGGACGGTGCCGGGACGATGGTCACCCTCGTTGACGGCTCGAGGTTGTCGGCACCGCTGGTGGTTGGGGCCGAAGGCCGGGGATCGCTGGTGCGCCAGGCGGCCAAGATAGACACGGTCGGCTGGACCTATGACCAGAGCGGGGTGGTCGCCACCGTGTCTCTGGGCCGTGACCACGGCAATGTGGCGCACGAATATTTCCTGCCGTCCGGCCCCTTCGCCATCCTGCCGCTGACCGAGCGGCGCGCCAGCCTGGTCTGGACCGAGACGACGCGGCGCGGCGAGGCTTTGCGGACGGCGTCGGACGAGGCCTTTCAGTCCCATCTTATGCGCCGGTTCGGAGATTTTCTGGAAGACGTCGCGGTGGTGGGACCACGCTTCGTCCATCCGCTGTCGCTGCAACTGGCCGAAGCCCTGACCGCGCCGCGCACCGCCCTGATCGGCGATGCGGCCCATGCCGTGCATCCTGTCGCGGGACAGGGGTTGAACATGGGGCTGAAGGACGCCGCCGCCCTGGCCGAAGTGCTGATCGAAGCGATGCGGCTGGGCGAGGACATCGGCTCCGAGATCGTGCTGGACCGCTATGCCCGCTGGCGGCGGTTCGACAATGCGGCGCTTGCAGCCGGATTCGACGGCTTCGTTCGACTGTTCTCGAGCGATATCGCGCCGGTGCGACTGGCGCGTGACCTCGGCATCGCCGCCGTCAACCGCATCGGCCCCCTGCGTCGCGCCTTCATGCAGGAAGCCGGCGGGGCCACGGGCGACCTGCCAAGGCTGTTGCGGGGCGAGGCGGTCTAGGCTCGCTCGTCTAGTCCAGCACCCGCGCCTCTTCCGGCAGCATGAGCGGCACACCGTCCCGGATCGGATAGGCCAGTTTGGCCCCCTTGGAGACCAGTTCCTGGCGTTCGCGGTCATAGACCAGCCGACCGCGCGTGACCGGACATACCAGCACTTCCAGCAGGCGGGCGTCGACCGAGGCGGGGGTGTGGAAGGCGTCGCTCATAACCGGACCTATTGCATCAACGGCCCGTCGCCGTCACCGCCGTCAGCCGCGTCAATGCGCAGCAGGGCGGTCAGGACGTCGGCGCGGTCGGTCAGAAGCGGCGCTTCCAGCAGAGCCTGTTTTTCCGGCGGCTCGAACGGCAAGGCCATGGACAGGCTGTTGACCAAGGCCTCCGCCGGCGCGCCCTCGGCCGTGTCCCAGTCGATATCGAGGCCGCGGCTCTCCAGATAGGCACGCAGGGCGTCGATCAGATCGTCGCGGTCCAGTCCGCCCTCGTCGACTACCGGCGGTGCCAGGTCGTGTTCGTAGGGGGTGAAGTCGGCGCGGACCTGACGATAGGGCATCTGGGTGGGCAGCTCATTGGCGAGGCGGAAGCGGGCGCAGCCGGTCAGGGTGATCAGGTAACGGCCGTCGGAGGTCTCGGCATAGCTGGTGATGCGGCCGGCGCAGCCGATCGGCGACAGGCTGGGCAGGCGGTGCGGGCCGACGGTCGGCTGGATCATGCCGATGATCCGGTCGCCGGCCATGGCGTCGTCGATCATGTTCAGATAGCGCGGCTCGAAGATGCTGAGCGGCAGCTGGCCGCGGGGCAGCAGTATGGCGCCCGGCAGCGGAAAGACCGGGATCACCTGGGGCAGTTCGACCGCCTTGACATAGCCTTGCGCCACGGCGGCTCCTCAGGCGAACAGGATGGAGGACAGGCGACGGCGACCGTCGCGGGCGATGTCCGAGGCCGGTCCGGCCGCCTCGAACACGACCAGCAGCTGTTTGCGCGCCGCCTGGTCGTTCCAGTCGCGGTCGGCGGTGACGATCGCCAGCAGGCTGTCGACGGCGGCCTTCAGCTCCCCGGCGGCGGCCTGGGCCAGCGACAGGTCGTAACGGGCCTGATGATCCGCAGGATCGGCGGCGACGCGCGCTTCCAGTTCGGGACTGGCGCCGGCGGGAGCGGCCGAGGCCAGGGCCAGCCGGGCGCGGAGCGACTGCACCATAGGCTCTTTCGAATCCTGGGGGGCCATGGCGATGGTCTGGCGGGCCTGGTCGACGTCGCCGTCGGCCAGATAGACCTGGGCCATGCCGGCGATGGCCTTTTCGTTGGCCGGTTCCAACGTCAGGACCTGGGCGAAGGCCTGGGCCGCGCCACCGTGATCGGCCAGCGACAGCGATTCCTCGCCCAGCGACATCAGTTGCTCGACGTCGGAATTGGCGCTCTCGCCGCCGGTCAGTTTTTCGATGAAGGCCTTGAGCTGGCTTTCGGGCACTGCACCCTGGAAGCCATCGACCGGCTGGCCGTCGACGAAGGCATAGACCGTCGGGATCGATTTGACCCGCAGCTGGCCCGCATAGGCCGGGTTCTTGTCGACATCGATCTTGACCAGTTTCACGGCGCCGCCGGCGGCGCGGACGGCCTTTTCGATCATCGGCGTCAGGGTCCGGCATGGTCCGCACCAAGTGGCCCAGAAATCGACCAGAACGGGCTGGACCTTCGAAGCCGCGATCACATCGGCCATGAAGCCGGCGTCGGATCCGTCCTTGATCAGGTCGTCAGGCAGGGTGGTTGGGTCGGCGAGGCTCATCGATCGATCCTGTGTCGGAAGGGGGAACGGCGGCAACCGTCAGATGGTCGCGGACAGGCCGCGCCTCAAGTAGCGAACGCGTGTCCAGCGCGATCGGTGCAGGGGGCGGGTTCAGGACGGATCGCTTCCGGCCCCGGCGGGGCTGAGCTTCCAGCGGATCTTGGTCTCGGAATCGGTGCGGGCCGAACCACGCACGACGATTTGCAGCGAACGGCGGGTCAGGCCTTCATCGACATGGACCGACGGCTCGATGGCGACGTCCGGGCCGTCGGTCCGGAACCACCAGCCGCGCCCGGAGTGGCCGCGCAACAGGATCGAGCGCCGGTCCCGCGCCAGCGAGGCCTGGACGCCGGGTTCGAGCTGGAAACGCACGGCATAGGGGGCGGCGATGGCGCGGATCGTGTCCCTTTGACTGTGCGCCGGATGCAGCCGCTCTTCGGCGCGCAGTTCGTCCAGTCGTTGGTCCAGATAGAGGCGGCGCTGGTGCAGAAGGCCGAAGCCTGGCACCCAGCCGTCGTGCTCGACCTCAAGCCAGACGGCTCCCTCGCCATCGCGCTGGTGAACCTCGACGTGCAGCGGGCGACCGAGGAGACGGTGGCCGAGAAGCTCGCCTTTCCAGCCCCCCAGAGGTTCGCCGGTGGAGGCCTCGCCGAGGGTCAGGGTCGAATGGCCCGGGGCCAGTCGAAGTCCCTGGCGATCCGACGCCCGGGGTGTCCAGCCGCAACCGGTGACCAGCCGGTCCTTGCCGCAGACGATCTCCAGCGCCATCGGCTGGGCGCAGGCGGTGGAGGACCAGGCCCCCCGCGCCGGCGCCGCGATGTCGGTCGTTACCGTCAGCAAGGGGCTGCGAATGCGGGCGACGCCGCCGACGGTTCCCGCCCCCGGACCGGACCCCCCGGCTTCGTCGTGGGCCCGTGCCGCGGCCACCCGGGGCGCGGTCGAGGTTCCGCCGCCCTGCAGGGTCATCAGGCGACCGTCGGGCAGGGTCTGGAGCCGCAGGGCGACGGTCAGCCTGTCGATCGTGGCGCGCACCGGATCGGGCGTGACCTGCGACAACTGGGACAGGGCGTCGTCGAGCGTCAGCAGGTCAAGCAGCAACTCCAGACCCGCTTCCGGGCTGCGCGAGGCGTGTCCGCCGTCTGGACCGACGGTGCGTGCCAGCGCGTTGGGCAGGTCGCGCAGGGCGGCGCGGCGCAGGCCCGCCCCCGCCCGGCCAGTCAGGACGCAGCCGACGATGGCTGCGGCGGTCAACCGCCGGGCCCTGCCCGCCGATCCGCCGGGCGGACGCAGCAACTGGCGGCCCTGTCGCGCCAGGATATCGGCAAGCTTGAGCCGTTCGGTCTCGGTCGCGACCTGGCCCATGCGGCGCACGGCGCAGGCGAGGTGACAGGCCCGGCGCGCGAGGATGTCAGGGTCCCAGACGAAGGGTGACCAACGGGCGAAGGCCTCGGCCCAGGCCAGGGTCAACCGCACGGCCTCCCGCGCGCCGCGTTCGCCGTGCTGCATCAGCGACGGCAGCCAGCCGAAAGCATGCAGGTCCACCGCGAAGGGCCGGGTCGGGCTGGGCCGGTTCCAGGGATCCTCGGATGCGGCCACCTCCAGACTGGTCCCTGCAAGGACGAACCGTCCGCCGAGCACGCCCTTGCCGGGGACAGGGTCGACCGGCCGGAAATCGCGCGGCGTGGCGGCGAAGCCCTGCGTCGCTCCGCCCTTCAGGGTCAGGGCGTAGCCGGGGAGGCCGTACAGTTCGATCCACAACTGGCGGGTCAGCAGCTTGCCGATCACTGCGGGCCACAGGCCGGGCCCGGTCACGGCACCGGTGGTCCGGATCGGCGTGCGCATCGGTGCCCCGCGCAAACCAGGAATCTGACCTGAAGTCTCGCGACCGGGACTTTCTGGCTCATTACGGGCAAAGGGTCCGGACTGGCTCACGCGGTCTTCAATGCGCGGATATTGGCGGCATAGGACGCTGGACCGCCGCGGAACACGGCCGTCCCTGCCACGAGCGCGTCGGCCCCGGCGGCGACACATGCGCCGGCGTTGGCGGCTGTCACGCCGCCATCGACCTGCAGGTGGGCCGAAGACCCCGCTGCGTCGAGCAGCGCCCGGGTCCGCTCGATCTTGCGCAGGGTGGCATCGATGAAGGACTGGCCACCGAAACCCGGATTGACCGACATCAGCAGCACCAGATCGACAAGGTCGATCACGTCCTCGAGCACGCCCAGCGGGGTGCCGGGGTTCAGCACCACGCCGGCCCGGGCCCCGATCTGCCGGATTCGCCCCAATGTCCTGTGCAGGTGCGGACCACTTTCGGGGTGTACCGTCAAAATGTCCGCGCCCGCGTCGCGATAGGCCTCCAGCCATGGGTCGACGGGGGCCACCATCAGGTGCACGTCGAACGGCAGGGTCGAATGGGGTCGCAGCGCCCGGACCACGTCGGGCCCGAGCGTGATGTTGGGCACGAAATGCCCGTCCATCACATCGACGTGAATCCAGTCCGCGCCCGCCGCCTCAAGGGCGGCCACTTCCTCGCCGAGGCGGGCGAAGTCGCTGGCGAGGATGGACGGACAGATCAGGGGCGCGGCCATGTGGTTCCGGATAAGGTGGGTCGCGGGGCGTAGCAAGCGGTGACGGGTCCGTCCGCCCGCCTCCGGCTACACGGTTCGGTCATCGCTGCGTGGTTCACGCCAGAGGGATGGAGCGCAGGAAGCGCTGGAAACGCTCCAGGGCTTCGACGCTGAGGTCCTCGTCATAGGCCAGAACCCGGCCCTTGAGGCCCGGCTCGTCGAAGGCGTGGGTGGCGTCGACGCTCCACACCTCGATCTCGCCGCCACCCGAGACCACCGAGGCCAGCGCCCGCATATGCCGCCGCACCGAGGCCAGATGATCGCGACGGGGCACGACCGAAAACACCCGCATCGCCCGCGGCCACGGCTTGCCGCCGCGACTGGCCGAGGCGACGCCGACGTAGGGATAGGCGAAAAAGCCCGCCCGGACCCCGGCCAGCGAGGCGGTCGGGGCGTCGCGCATGCCCAGTTCGCCGCGCCGCGTCAGCGGTTGGGCCAGCATGTCCATGATCGCCCAGGCACCGTGGCTCCAGCCGGCGAGGACCAGCCGGCCCGGATCGACGCCCGGAACGGACCCGGCGAACCGCACCGTGGCCAGCACATCGGCGGCGCGTGCCCGGCCGCGCAGCAACAGGCCGGTGCAGACCAGATGTTTGGCGAAAGCCCTTGACCAGCCCCGGGCGGCGAAAGAATCCACGATCAAGGCACCCCAGCCGGCGTCGACCGCGCCGCGCGCGTAGTACCTCAGATGATCGCGCACCCCCCCGCAGCCGTGGAAGATCAGCACCGTCGGAAACGGGCCCGCGCCTTCGGGCGTCAGGTGTTCGGTGGACGGCACCAGTCGCCGCCAGCGTGAAGCCAGGCTGTCCATGGAACCCCCCAAGCGTCGATCGGGCGGAGTTGGCCGGGACCTTGGCCGTGGGTCAAGCCGCCTTGCGGCGTCGCGGCTTCGGCGGCGGCGGGGCCGTGTCTTCCAGGAGACGGACGAACCGGCCGATAGCCTCGGTCGTCAGGCCCGGGTCGTGGCGCATGGGCGGGGCGGCCATGGGCTCGTCGAAGGAATGGGTGCCCTCGGCGATCCAGGTCTCGAGCTCGGCCCCGCAGTTGCGGACCATCTCATGGACCCGCTCGGCGTTGCGTACCGAGGTCAGGTGATCGGTGCGCGAGATCACGGCCAGGGTGCGGGGACAATGCCTCCAGGGCCGCATCCGGTTGCGCGCGCCGAAGCCGACATAGGGATAGGCCAGATAGACC
>JBBQTX010000071.1:0-8858 GCA_038234475.1 Caulobacterales bacterium
AGCGGCGCGGGCAGGCCCTTGTAGGTGATCATGCCGGCTTCGATCGTGTGGCTGAGGTCGATCAGGGGCATGGGCGGGTCCGGCCAAAGGAGAGGAGCCGCGATGATGGGCGTGGGGCCCTTTGCGGTCAAAGCCGGTTTGAACGCCGGGGATCGGGCGCGCTGTTGGACGACCGGGACGAAACCGCGCAACCTCTGGCACTGCCCGTCAAGGTTCGGCTTGGGGCATCGTAAGGCATCGGATTTTCAGTGTCTTCATCGTCGTCCTGATCGGGTCGCTGTCGGGCGGCATGCAGGACATCGCCACGCCCGGGCCGGGCGTGTGCGAGATCGCTCCGGATGCCCCCTATCTGAACCCCCGACTGCCGCTGGGCCGCCTCGGCTACGCCCGGCGTCCGCGCTGTTATACGACGCTGGCCCCGCCGCCGCGCCCGAACGGGGGCGGCACGATGCACTCTACGACCAAGGGTGGACGATCGTGGTACAGGGGCCACCGGTGCGGGTTGAGCCGCTGCGGATCTACGTCGTTCCACCCGAGGTCATTGTCCTGCCGTCGGCGGTGACGGTCGAACCGCCGCGTTTGGTCGCGGTTGCGCCCCTCGGTGACTAGATCGGCGTGAGGCATGCTGGCCTGCGGACCACGACGGCGCACCTGCCCAGGATCAACGGACCGTCCCGCCGATTCAGCCCGACAGTCAAGCTCTTGCTCCTTGGCTGTTACGATGTAACATGACGCCACCCGATCACCCAACCGGCGGTCAGCTTTTCTGGCCAACGTCCCGGCTACTGGAGTTTACCATGCCCACCGCCCGATTGTTTGCCTTCGTCGCCCCTGCCATCCTCGCATTCTCCCTGGGCGTGTCAGGTCCGACCGAGGCGCAGACGCGCGGCACGGTCGCGGCCTTCGGGGGAGCCACGGCGACACCCGCAGTGCATCGGACAGTGTCCTTCGTAACCGAGGCGCCAGCTGCGGGCGGATCTCTGGTCCTGCCGCTCGCCGTGGCCACCGATCTCGAGGCCTTGGCAGCCTTGGGCTCCGAAGAGCGGGCAGCGGTGGCTCGCGCCGTGGCTTCGGCGCGATTTTCCTACGCTGGCGGCCAGACGCTGTCGCTGCGGGGTATCGGCGAGTGGGACCGTATCCTCGTCCTCGGCCTCGGCCAGACGCGCGACAGCGCCGCAGTGCAACGGGCGGGGGCCGTCGCCGGTCGCGCCCTGATCGGCGAGGCGGGGCGCGTCACCGTCCTGGCCGGAAGCCTGACGGATGAGGGCGTAGCCGAGATGGCGGTGGGTCTGGGCCTGGGCGAATATCGGTCCGACCTCTACAATTCCGCCGGCAGCAACCGCGCCGCGCCCCAGCCGACGACCCTCGTGTCGAGCGCCGCCGCCGAGGCGGAAGGTCTGTATGGTCGTCGTGGTCGGGCCCTTGTGGAAGCCATGGCCTGGACCCGCGACGTGTCCAACGAACCCGCCAATATCATTTATCCCGAGAGTTTCGTGGAGCGCGCCCGCACGGCCTTCGCTGGCATCCCCGGCGTCCGCATCGAGGTGCTGGATGTTCCCGCCATGGAAAGGCTCGGCATGGGGGCTATCCTGGGTGTGGGGCGCGGCTCGGTGCGCCCGCCCCGCATGCTGATCGTCCGCTACCAGGGGGCCGGCGCGCCGGAAGGCGGCCCGCTGGTGCTGGCCGGCAAGGGGATCACCTTCGACAGCGGTGGAATCTCGATCAAGGCCGCCGCCGGAATGGGGAATATGAAGATGGACATGTCGGGTGCCGCCAGCATCACCGGCGCGGTCCTCGCCCTCGCCCGGTCCGGGGCACCGGTCAATGTGGTGGCCATCTCCGCCCTGGCCGAGAACATGCCCGACGGGAACGCCATCCGGCCGGCAGATGTGCTGACGGCCATGAACGGCAAGACTATCGAGATCATCTCGACCGACGCCGAGGGGCGGCTGGTGCTCGCCGACGCCTTTGTCTGGGCCGAGACCAATCTGCAGCCGGCGGCCATCGTTGATGTGGCGACCCTGACAGGGTCTGTCGGAACGGCCCTGGGCGACGACTACGCCGGACTGTTCAGCCGCCACGACGATCTGGCGGCCCAGCTGGATGCCGCCGGGGAGGCGACGGGAGAAACCCTGTGGCGACTGCCCCTGCATCCCTCCTATGCGTCCGATATGGCCTCGACGATCGCCGACATAAAGAATACCTCGGACGGCGGGGCCGGGGCCGGTACGGGAGCCCATTTCCTGGGCGAGTTCGTCAGCCGTGATATCCCCTGGGCCCACTTGGACATCGCCAATGTGGCCTACGGCGGTGCCAGCGATTTCAAACCGGCCGGTTCGGCCGGCTTCGCCGTGCGGCTGCTGGAGCGTTTCGTGCTCGACTGGCGACCCATCGCCCGCGGACCCGGCACCGGCGGTAGCTGAGGCCGTCCGTCAACCGCGAGGCCGGTGAAGAGGCGAACCGGACAAGGCCCGGGATGCCTTCGCCGACGACGGTGCTTCGGTCACGACGGCAGCCACTCCGGCCAGCGGACCTCGACCGTTCGACCGTCAACGGTCAGCGCCCCGTCCAGCCGGTCCAGCCGCAGCGCGGCCATGGCCGCGCCATCGCGACCGCTGAGGACCTCCCCGGCGCGCAGTTCCCCTTTCAGCACCTCGGCCCCGAAAGCGGGGGCCGGGCCGTCGAAGGCCAGCGGCAGCATCCGCTTCTTGATGTCCCCGCGCCGCTTCATCCGTGACGTGGTCTCCTGGCCGACGAAACAGCCCTTCCGGAAGTCGATGCCGTTGAGCAGGTCGAAATTCGCCTCGATCGGATAGATCTTGTCGGAAGGGGCGTCGGCGGCGGGATCGGGGACGCCGACCGCCAGCCGATGGGCCTGCCAGTCGTCCTCGGTCGCATCGGTCGTGGCCTCATCACCGAGGCGGCGACCGCCGAGCGCGGGCAGGCGGGGGTCGGGGACGAAGCCCTCTGCCAGGTCGCCGCCCCAGGCCGCGAAGACCGGACGGTCGTCCGTCTCGACCGTGACCTGGGCCCGCAGCCGGTACATGGCCAGCCTTTGGAGCAGGGCGTCGCGGCGGTCGGCGGCGACATCAAGCGTGACGCCGTCGCCCTCGCCCCACAGGAACAGATCGAACAACAACCGCCCCGGCGGCGACAGCAGGGCGCCGAAGCGGAGCGCGCCGGGCGCCAGGGTCTCGATGTCCTGGGTCAGGAGGGTGTGCAGAAAGGGCTTGGCGTCCGGGCCGGAGACCCGGATCAGGGCGCGGCTGTCGAGGCGGGCGATATGCGAGGTCATGGGGCCTAGATAGGCGATGTCTCGTCCCCGCGCCAAAGGCGGGGGAGAAGACATGGCGAGAATCCGTATACGGTCCAACCATGGCGAGCCGGTTTCCCATTCTTTACATCGCCGAGGCCGATCCGGAAGACGCCGTCCTGTCGTGCGGGGTGCTGTCTTATCTGGTCGAGGCCATGCCGCAGGCCGGCTTCACCGTGGTCGGCTCACCGGCCGGCGCCCCCCTGTTCGCCGACACGCCCCGGCTGGACCGGCTGATCGTGCTGGAGCGCGAGGGTCATTTCGAGTGGCTGGGGCTGTGGAGCCAGGTCCGTGCCATCAACTGGGGGCTGGTGGTCGACATGCGGGGCTCGGCCCTGTCCGGCCAGCTGAAACGGCAGAAACGGGCGGTGCGGGGCGAGCGGGAGGCGGGGGTCCATGCGGTCGAGCTGGCGGCCCGCGTCCTCAGGCTCGACGACGTGCCGGTGCCGAAGCTGTATTTTTCCGATGAGACGATGGCCGCCGCCGATGCCCTTGTCCCACCGGCCGAAGGGCCGATCCTCGCCGTCGCTCCGGGCGCGGACTGGATGGGGAAACAGTGGCCGGCCGAGCGCTTCGCCAAGGTGGCCGGGCCCCTGCTGGCCGAGGACGGGCCGCTGAAGGGCGGGCGGCTGATGATCGTCGGCGACGAGGGCGACCGCGACGCGGCCCATACGGTGCGTCTCGCCGTCAAGCGCGACCGGGTCATCGAACTGCAGGGCCGGCTGACCCCGCTGCAGACGGCGGCGGCGCTGCGGCACGCGGCGCTCTATGTCGGCGGAGACTCTCTGTGGACCCAGCTGGCGGTGGCGGCGGGCGTCCCGACGCTGGCGGTGTTCGGCCCCTCGGACGAGGCCGAGCGGGGTCCCTGGGGCGGCGTGACGGTGCGCGGGCCGCGCTCGGTCGAGGAGTTCCGCAAGATCGATCCGCGCCTGAACCAGGCCATACTGCACATGAACGACCTGCCCGCCGACCGGGTGCTGAAGGCGGCGGTGAAGCTGCTGGCCGGGCGCGCCTGATCGTTATCGCGGCTGCAGGATGAAGGCTGCCACCGCCTCGGCCACGCCCGGTGCCAAGGGCAGGGAGGGATCGGAATAGGTGGCTATGTTGGCGGCGCGATCGGCCGCAGAGACCTTCAGCACATGGTTGACGCTTTCGAAGCTTACCAGGGTGGCGTTCGGCTGCGCGGCGGCCAGGGCGTTTGCATCGGTCATGCTGACCTGGATGTCGATGGTCCCTTGGCCGATCATGATCGGGCCGTCATACGCTGCGGCCAGGGCGGCGGGATCGAGCGCGAACCAGCTGATCAGATAGGGCTGGACCGAGGGGCGGAACAGGCTCTCCAACCCCGGCACATTGGGTGTCGTGCGCCCCGCGGTCAGGTCGGCCAGTCCCGCCATGGCCTGGGACTTCATTGGCTCGGGCAGGCCTGAGAGCTGTTCGGCAATGACCACGGCGGCGGGTCTGCCGGCCCCCGAAAGAAGGACGAGGCCGCAGATCTTGTCGTCCGCCGTGCGGGTCGCGCCCAGGGCCACGAGCGCGCCTTCGCTGTGACCGATCAGCCAGGCGCAGGGGCGGCCGGTGCGGGTGGCGGCCTCTGCCGCCCAAGCGCGGGCGTCGTCGATCATGCGGTCGAAGGACAGGGTCCGTTCGTCCGGTCCGGCGGCGGCGCTGCGGCCGATGCCGCGCTTGTCAATACGCAGTGTGGCGATGCCTTGCCCGGCGAGGCTCTTGGCCAGCAGCCGATAGGTGCCGGCGCGAATGTTCAGGCCTGTGCCGTTATTGACGTTGTCGCCGTTCCGGTCGGTCGGACCCGACCCGGGCAGGATCACGGCCGCGGCCCGGATGTCTCCGACGGGCGTCAGCAGCGTGCCGTAAAGCGGGGCTGGCTCTGCCGGCAAGGTCACTTCGGTGGCGACGGGCGCGGACGACATCAGCGCCGCGATCAGCAGGGTCAGCATGTCAGGTCTCCGGGTTGAAGGTTGATCTAGAAGGGTTGGCGGTCAGGATCGGAGCGCCACACACGCCAGCTTTCGAAAACGGACCAGACGACTGCCGCCAGCACCCCGGCGATCAGGACCACGAGTCCGGCCGGCTGAGGCGCGAGGAACGATGCGGCGACCCCGAACAGGCCCAGCAGGAACAGAAGTCTGCCGGCCAGCCGGTTGCTCCGGTCCCAGGCCAGCCGGCTTTTGTAGGTCCAGGGCGTGCGCAGGCCGACGAAGGGATTGGGACCCACGCGGCCGAGAAAGGCACCGATCATGACAAGGATCAGGCTCAGACCGGCCATCGGCAGACCGCCTGCGATCGAAGTCACCCCCGTCAGGCTGGCCCAGCCGGCGAAGATCGCGACCGCCCCGATGGTGACAAGGCAAACCAGTTGCGCCGCCCGCAGCGTGCGTTGACGCGCCGGGTCGGCGGACCGGGCCGCGACTACACCCAGTCCCACACCGAGAACGGCGAGCAGCAGGCCGAGACCGACGATCAGCCCCCCGACCTCAAGGCGGGTGCCCCAGCGATCGACCTCTCCGGTCAGCCCGTAATGCACGGGCATCAGGCCACCCGGTCCGGCGGTCATGACCCAGGCCCCGACCGCGGCGATGGTCAGGCCGGTGATCCCGACGCCTGCATCGGCGGCGGTCAGCTTGTTGTGCGGGGTCATTGAGGGCTCCCTTCGTCCTCATCCGGTGCGCGGGCACCGGTCATGGCCAGCAGGAAGGCGAGCGCCTCCTCGACGGCCGAAATTTCGAGCCGGTATCGGATCGAGGCCCCCTCGCGCTCGGGCGAGACCAGACCGGCCTCCTTGAGCGCATTCAGATGGCCGGTGATCGTTGGCCAGCTCATGTCAAAGGCGGCGGCGATATCGCCGGACGCCATCGGCCCCTTGCGCAGCATGTCGATGATGCGACGGCGGACCGGATGCGACAGGGCTTTGAACAGCAGGTTCATGAGGAAGCACGCTAATTAGGAAAAGTCCTAAGTGCAACTTTTATTTTGGCTGATGCCTAAGTGATAGCCCCACAAGCGAAGGTGTCGGTGAGGCTTACAGGCCGGCTAGATCGAGAAGCTGACCCCGCAGCCGCAGCTTGAGGAGGCGTTCGGGTTGCGCACGACGAACTGGGCACCGGCCAGTTCGTCGACGAAGGC
Source organism: Caulobacterales bacterium (assembly GCA_038234475.1). Taxonomy (GTDB): domain Bacteria; phylum Pseudomonadota; class Alphaproteobacteria; order Caulobacterales; family Caulobacteraceae; genus Brevundimonas. The sequence continues at coordinate 6,458 of JBBQTX010000071.1, forward strand.
GATCTCGGAGCCCTTGAGCAAGGGCAGGGAGACGGGGTCGATCAGCGCGACCTGACCGTCGGCCTTGATATGGATGTCGTCGGCTTCGGCAGTCTGGACCAACTCCATCCGATACTGGAAACCGGAGCAGCCGCCGCCGTCGACGGCCACGCGCAGCATGACGGGATGGCCCTCGTCCTCACCCAGCCGGGCCAGTCGCCGGGCCGCGCTTTCGGACAACGACAGGCCGTGCCCGCCGTTCGCCGGCGAGATCTGGAAGACGGGCGTGGATTGGACGGTGCTCACAGGGGCCTATATGAGGCGTCGGCGGGCGTTCGCAAAGCCTCGCCTGTCGAAAGAGCCCTTCCTCTTGATCCCCGAGCGCGCGCCGTATGCCGAATATCCCGAGCACAGCCGCGGCCGGCTGACGCCCGAGCCGATCAGTCGCACGCGCAACGCCTATGCCCGGGACCGCGACCGGATCATCCACGCCACCGCCTTTCGCCGTCTTAAGGAAAAGACCCAGGTCTTCGTGGCGCATGAAGGCGACCACTACCGCACCCGCCTGACCCACAGCCTCGAAGTGGCCCAGATCGCGCGGTCGCTGGCCCATGCCCTGCGGCTGGACAGCGATCTGGCCGAGACGGTGGCGCTGGCGCACGACCTCGGCCATCCGCCGTTCGGCCACGCGGGCGAGGACGAGCTTCAGGCCCAGATGCAGCCGTGGGGTGGCTTCGACCACAACGTCCAGACCTTCCGCGTCGTGACCCGGCTTGAGCACCGCTATCCCCGGTTCGAGGGGCTGAATCTGAGCTGGGAGACCATCGAGGGCGTGGTCAAGCACAACGGGCCGGTGTCGCACCGTCTGGACGAGCCGGCATGGAAGGCCATCGCGGATTACGCGCCGGCCTGGGATTTACGGCTTGGGAGCTTCGCCTCGCTGGAGGCGCAAGCGGCGGCTGTCGCCGACGACATCGCCTACAACAACCACGACGTCGACGACGGGGTGCAGGCGGGGCTGTTCACGCTGGAAGACCTCGCCGATGTGCCGCTGATCGGGCCGATCCTGCACGGCGTGCGCAAGGACTGGCCAGACATCGACGCGCGAATGATCCGCATCGAGGCGGTTCGGCGCATGATCGGGGCCATGGTCGAGGATGTCCTGGCCGAGACCGAGGCCCGGATCGAGGCCGACGACATCCGCTCGACGGAAACCGTGCGCACGGCCTCGCGGATGCTGGTCGGCTTCTCGCACGGCATGCTGGCCGACCTCGGCGTGCTGCGCCAGTTCCTGTTCCAGCGGATGTACCGCCACTATCGCGTCAACCGCACTCGCAGCCAGGCCCGGCGCATCCTGGCCGAGATGTTCGTGCTGTTCATGGCCGAACCCGAGGTCCTGCCGCCCGAATGGTCCGGCAAGGCGGGGACGACGGACGAGGCGCGGCGGGCCCGGGCGGTATGCGACTATATCGCCGGCATGACCGACCGCTATGCCATCGAGGAGCACCGCAAGCTATTCAGTCTGGAACTGGCGCTCGATCTGTAGGGGATAGCGCGCGATCGTGGCCTGAAAAGCGCTACCGGTCGGGTTAGGATGGGTCCCCGCGCGTCGATTCGCGCGGCTCCGACGGAAGGCGCGGCCATGTCCAACGAAGATCCCTATCGCCCGAACCAGCCCCGCGACCAGGGCCGCGATCGGGGTGCCTATACGCCGCCGACCGACGACGACCTGCCGTTCAACCGCGGTGGCTATGACCCGCGCCGGGGTGGCGGCGGTGGCGGAGGCGGCAAGGCCCCGCCGATGACCCTGATCATCTCGGGCGTGGTGCTGCTGGTGCTGATCATCGCGGTGGTGATCTACTACCGGGCCGGGCCACGCTCCTCGAACGATGCCCCGCCTGCCGTCGGCACGCCGGTGGTGCAGATGAAGGTCGAGGCCCCGCTGGAGGCCCAGCCGATCGATCCGGAAGCCGGCATCGACGTCTATGACGCCGCCGAGGCCCCGACCGCCGCCCCGACCTTCACCCCGCCGCCCGAGGCCGTTCAGCCCCGGCCGGTGCCGCGCCCGGTCGAGGTCATCATCCCGGCCGAACGTCCGGCCGCCGCGACGCCCGCCGAAAAGGCCGCGCCACGGCCCGCTCCGGCCGGCGGCACCTCCAGCGTCCAGATCGGCGCCTTCTCGACTCCGGGTCTGGCGGACCGCGAGTTCGCCGCCGTCGTCGGACGCTATCCCCAGTTCGCGCGCGGCGGGGACAAGCGGGTGCAGGAGGTGACGGCGTCCAGCGGCGCCACCGTCTATCGCACCACCGTGACCGGCCTCAGCCGCGAGGCGGCCACCGGCCTGTGCAATGCGATCAAGGCCGCCGGCGACGACTGTATCGTGCGCTGACGGGTGACCACGGCGGCGATCTATGGCTGTAGC
>JBBQTX010000072.1:0-8792 GCA_038234475.1 Caulobacterales bacterium
GCCCCGGCCGAACCGGTGAAGCCGGTCAGCCAGGCCAGCCGATCGTTGGCGGCGGGCAGATATTCGTTCTGGTGCTCGTCCTCGTGCGGGACCAGCAGGCCGTCGAGCCCCTGCTCGGCCATCTTCGCCCGCACGCGGGGCAGATGCTTCGCCCCGAAGGACGGATCGGTGGTTTCGTCGAAGGACTGGCGCATGGCGGGGAAACTAGCGTTCCCCCGCCATGTCGCAAGCCGTCAGTTCTGCGGCGAGGTCGGCGTGACCACGGCCGGCCCCGGGACCAGAACCTCGCGCTCGATGATCACTGGCGTCCGGGCGCGGGCTTCGGCGGCGCGAGCCTCGCTGTCGGCGCGCACGGCGTCGGCCTGCGACCGGGCGGCGTCGGCGCGGGCGATATCGACACTGGCCTGGGCACCGGCCACCTGGCCCTGGATCTGCCCCTGGATCAGGGCGGAGTCCGTCTGTGCCTGGGCGGCTGCGGCATCGGCCTGGGCCTGCAGCAGGGCCTCGTCGGTCTGGGTATCGGGACCGCGTGCGAACAGGATCCACAACACGGCGATCAGCACCACGCCGCCGAGGATGCCGGCGATCCACCAGCCGGTGTTGGACTCACGGACCACGGTGGTCTCCACGGTCTCGGTATAGACCGGCGAACCGGGGGGCAGGCGGGTCGGGTCGTTCGGGTCGTACTGGGTCACGGCGTCAGTCTCCATTGATTTGCTGCAACGGTTGCGAGGGTGACCCGTTCCGCCGTTAACCCACTCGCCTCAAAACCAACGCGCTCCAGGCGTCGCGATGGATGCGGCGCTCGAGGATGAAGCCGCGCGACAGATAGGCCGCCAATACGCGCCGCTCCTGGGTCCGCAACAGACCCGACAGGATGGCGACCCCGCCGAGGCTCAGCGCCGACTTGATGTCCTGCGACAGGGAGACCAGCGGCGGGGCGAGGATATTGGCGAACACCAGGTCGTAGGGCCCCTGCCCGCGCACCTTGCGATCGTTCAGGCCGAAGGCGTGGACGAAGCGGGCGTCGGCCATGTTCAGTTTTGCATTCTCGTTGGCGATGCGCACCGAGGGCTGGTCGATGTCGGTGCCGACCGCGACCTTCGAACCGGTCTTCGCCGCCGCGATGGCCAGCACTCCGGTGCCGCAGCCGACGTCCAGCACCCGCTCGAACCGCTCGCGCTTCAGCAGTTCGTCAAAAGCGATCAGACAGCCGACCGTGGTCCCATGGTGGCCGGTGCCGAAGGCGGCACCCGCGTCGATCTTCAGATTAACCGTATTCTTCGGTACGATGCCCTGATCGTGCGCGCCATAAACGAAGAAGCGCCCGGCCCGCACCGGCGGCAGGCCTGAAAGCGACATGGCCAGCCAGTCGGCGTCAGCCAGTTTCTCGACCATTACGGTCAGGCCCGGATGCGCCTTCAGCCGCGCCTCAATGCCTTGCGCATCGTCGGCATCATTGGGAAAGGCGTCGATGCGCCAGATGCCCTTGTCCTCGTCTTCCTCCAGAATCGAATAGGTCGCTGCCTCCAGCCGCGGATCGGAATCCAGCGAGGCGGCGGCGGCCTCGGCGATCGCTCGCGGCCCCCGCGCGATTATTTGCAGTGCGGACTCGGACATTTCTCAAACCCCGTTATCATCGCGAATCGAGACACGCGCCGACGTGCGCTCTGTCGCCAGCATCAACCTACTGAACCGAGGGGTCGGGGAATTCATGGCCAAAGCACCATCCAAGCCGAGTACCGCCAAACCGAAGGCGGTCGCCGCCGCTTCCAAGCCGAAACCGGCAGCAAAGTCGAGCGTCGCGCCGAAGGCCGCCGTGAAACCTGCGGCCAAGGTCGCTCCCAAGGCGGCCGCCAAGCCTGCCGTGAAGGCTGCGCCGAAGGCCGTCGCCAAGCCCGCGGCGAAGCCCCCGGTCAAGGCCGTGGCCCCCGTCAAGGCCGCCACTCGAAAACCCGCCGCAAAGGTGCCGGCCAAGGCCGCCGCTCCGAAGACCGCGAAGCCGGCCACGAAACCGAAACCGGCCGCCACTGCCAAGCCGGTCGCTGCGGCCCCGGCACCCGCGCCCAAGCCGGTCGAGGCACCCGCTGCCGCTCCGGTCGCCACTCCGAAACCCGCACCCGCCGCCGCGCCGAAGCCGACCGAAAGCAAGGGCTTCCTGTCGGGCCTGCTCGACGCCATCTTCGGCAAGAAATAGCGGTCCGAAACGACGAAGCGCCGGTGGAGCGAACCACCGGCGCTTTTTCGCGTCCCGTCGTGAACCGGATCAGGTCTCGGGCAGGTCTTCCGCGAGGATGGCCATTTCGAACATGAAGCTGCCCGCCTCATCCTCATCCTCGAAGACGACGCCGATGAACTCGTCACCGATATAGACCTCGGCTGAATCGCTGGGCTTGCCGCGCGGCTTCAGGATGATTCCCCCGGTGTTGAAGGTGCGCTTCATATGCGTCTCGACGCGCTTCATATCGGCGATGTTCATGGGTCGGCCTCGGCTCAGTCGTGAAGCCGCAGACCCTAGAGAAACGGTCGCGCGAGGGAAACCCTCGGCTCGAATTCTCCTCACCATTTCATGGGGAGGTGGATCGTCGGCGCAGGCGGCGAGACGGAAGGGGCGAGACGGAGGGGGCGACTCGCCGATGACGGGTTGGCGATCCACCGGCACGGTCGGCGTCGCCTCCTCCGTCACGGCGCAAAGCTGCGCCGCGCCACCTCCCCACAATCGGGGAGGAAAAAACTAGATGACGAAGTCGTAGACGATGTCGGCCAGCGTATGGTCCATCGTCCGCGCCGGGGACGCGTCGGTCGGGCAGTTGACCAGCCGCGCGGGCACACCGGCCACCGTGCAGCCCGCCGGCACCGGCTTCAGCACCACCGAACCCGAGGCCACCTTGGCGTAGTCGCCGACGGTGATATTGCCCAGCACCTTGGCCCCCGCGCCCAACAGCACGCCCTTGCCGATCTTGGGGTGACGATCGCCGCGCTCGGCGCCCGTCCCGCCCAGCGTTACCGCATGCAGCATCGACACTTCGTCCCCGACCACCGCCGTCTCGCCGATGACGATGCCCGTGCCGTGATCCAGAAACAGGCCCGAACCCATCCGCGCCGCCGGATGAATATCGACCTGGAACAGTTCAGAAATGCGGCTCTGGAAGTGGAAGGCCAACGCCTCGCGACCCTGAGACCAGAGCCAGTGGGCCACCCGGTGCGCCTGCAGCGCCTGGAAGCCCTTGAAGTAGAGGAACGGTTGCAACAGCGTCTTGATCGCCGGGTCGCGCTCGGACACCGCCCGCAGATCGGCTTCGGCCGAGGCCACGATGGCCGGTGCGGCCTCGAAGGCATCGCGGCAAATTTCGCGCACCGACATCGTGCCGACTTCACTGTCGCCAAGCTTGCGCGCGATCTGGAAGCTGAGGGCTGAGGCCAGATCGCTATGCGACAGGATCACAGCATTGAGTTGGGAGGCCAGATGCGGCTCAAGGCGCGCGGTTTCCTCGGCCGCGGCGCGCAGAAGCGACCACGGATCGTTCCGCGCCGCGACGACTTCCAGCTTGGGCATAGGAGTCTCCGTCACAGGCATCATACGCGCGCCAGCATGGCCTTCGCCAGTTCGGGCGGAAGCTCGCCCTCGCGCGCCATATGGTATGCGCGCAGCGTCGTCGCCAGAGTGAACATGTCGCGGATCGCGCCGGTGCCGATCTCGCGCAGCAGGTCCCCGAACGGCACCCGGGCGACGCGGATGATCTCCGTCGGATCGGGCGCGGCCGGCACGGGCGACAGGCCCCAGGCGATCCACGCCATGGCCCGCTCATCGGTGATCGAATTGGTCATCTCGGCTTTGTACGCCAGCCGCCAGTGCGCAGCCTCGACCCCGGCCTCCTCCATCAGCTCGCGCCGGGCCCCCTCCCGCGGGTCCTCGTCGAACGGTGCCCCGCCCTCGGGCATTTCCCACGACCAGTTCATCAGCGCGAACCGCTGCTGGCCAACCAGGGTCACGCTGCCGTCGTCGTGGACCGGCAGCACTCCGACCGAAATGTTCCGGGGCCGCATGACGACATAGTCCGCTTCCATCCCCGTCGGCGCCGTCGCTTCGTGCCGGGTCAGCCGCAGCCACGGGTTCTCGAACAGGGTGCTGAAGCCGGCATCCCGCCATGGCGGCGGCCGGTCCGATCCATCGTCCCACGAGGGCCGGGGACGGTCGGCGTCGAAGGCGTCGCGGGAGTCCGTCATGCCGCTCGTATGGCCCGACCGCGTCCGGCCCGGCAATGGCCTTGCCCCGACCCGCCGACCGGACCCATAAGAGTTCGGGGACAAACGCCATGCGTCACGGCCAGATCCGCGCCAACGGAATCGACTTCGCCTGCCTCGAGGCGGGCGAGGGACCGGTGGTGCTGTTGTTGCACGGCTATCCCGACAACGCCTGGACCTGGGAGCACCAGATGCCCGCCCTTGCCGAGGCCGGCTATCGCGCCGTCGCCCCCTTCCTGCGCGGCTATCCGCCGACCGAAGTGGTTCCCGGCGGCTACCACGACCGCGCCACCCTGGCGCTGGACATCGTCGGCCTGATCGACGCCCTCGGCGCGGGTGCACCGTGCCATCTGGTCGGTCAGGACTGGGGGGCCGCCCTGTCGTACGGCGTCTTGGCCGCCTTCCCCGAGCGGGTCCGCAAGGCCGTGCTGCTGGCCATTCCGCATCCGGCCATGATCGCGGCCAGCCTGACCTCACCGGCCCAGATCCACCGAGCCTTTCACTGGTGGTTCTTCCAGCTGCCCGACCTGCCGGAGCTGGCCGTCCCGGCCGACGACTTCGCCTTCATCGATTATCTGTGGAACGACTGGTCGCCCGGCCATGGCGACACGGTCCACATCGCCCGGATAAAGGCAATGCTGGCCCGGCCCGGAGCCATGGCCGCCACGCTCGACTACTATCGCGCGGCCTTCAATCCGGCGCGCCGGGACCCCGCCCTCGCCGATCTCTGGGCGAGGCTGGACGAGCCAATCACGGTCCCCACCCTGGCCCTTTGCGGTGCCGACGATGTGCGCGTCGGACCGATGTCGGAGCAGGCCCATCTGTTCACCGGCCCCTACCGGTTTGACGTGGTGCCCGACTGCGGCCATTTCCTGCATCGCGAGCGTCCGGGCGAGATCACCCGGCGCATCCTCGCCTGGCTGAAGGACGACTGAGCCCGCATGATCCCCCCCGCCCTGCCGACTTTCGACCTCGGCGATCCCGTTCCCGGGCCCAAAGCGTCCGAAGAAATGCGCCTCCGGCTCGCCACGCGCCGGTCCGCCCCGGCCCAGGCCCTGACCGGGCCCGGTCCCACGCGCGATGAGATCGACGAAATCCTCTTCCTCGCCGCCCGGTCTCCCGACCATGGCAAGCTGTTTCCATGGCGTTTCGTGGTCCTCGGTCCGGACAGCCGCGCCGAACTGGCGACCGCCCTCGCCGACGTCGCCGTGCGGCAGGCCCGCCCCGAAAAGGCGCGCACCGCCCTCGGCAAGCTGACCGCCGCCCCGCTCACCGTGCTCGTGGTGTCCGCCCCGGTGCCCAGCACGACCGTGCCGCACTGGGAGCAACAGCTGTCCGCCGGTGCCGTCTGCATGAACCTCGAGCACGCCGCCAATGCGATGGGCTATGCCGCCAGCTGGATCACCGACTGGTACAGCTACGACCGCGAGGCCCTCGCCCTGTTCGGGGTCGGAGTGGCCGAACAGGTCGCCGGCTTCATCCATATCGGCCACGTCGCCGAGCCCCTGCTGGAACGTCCCCGCCCCGATGTGGCGGGCAAGACCACCTACCGGCCCTGATCCCAGACCCCGCCGACCATCCGTCGGGCCAGCAGCGGCTTGCCCAGCCAATAGGCCAGCTCGGCCGGCCGCTCGATGTCCCACACCGCCAGATCTGCGGCCTTGCCCGCCTCCAGCGTGCCGATCTGGTCCACCAGTCCAAGCGCCTGCGCCGCATGCCGCGTCGCCCCCGTCAGGGCTTCTTCCGGGGTCAGGCGAAACTGGACGCAGGCCAGGGTGATCGCCGCCGTCATCGAGGCCAGCGGTGACGTCCCGGGATTGCAGTCCGTCGCCACGGCCATGGTCACGCCGTGCGCCCGGAGAAGGTCGATCGGCGGCGGCGTGGTCTCGCGCAGCATCAGCCAGGCGCCGGGCAACAGCACGGCGACCACGCCCGCCTCGGCCATCGCCCGCACGCCGGCCTCGGTCGTGTGCTCGAGATGGTCCGCCGACAGCGCGCCATAGTTCGCGGCCAGCACAGCGCCGCCCCCGTCCGACAGCTGGTCCGCATGCAGCTTGACCGGCAACCCCAGCGCCCGGGCCTTGTCGAACAGCCGCCCCACCTCCGCTTCGGAAAAGGCGATGGGCTCGCAATAGGCGTCGACCGCATCGATCAGTCCCTCGGCATGGGCAGCGGGCAGGATGTCGTCGATGGCCAGATCGACATAGGCCGCCCGGTCGCCGCGATGTTCCGGCGGCACGGCGTGCAGACCCAGATAGCTGGTGCGCACCCGCACCCCCGCCTCGCGCCCGATCCGCCGGGCCACGCGCAGCATCTTGAGCTCGGTGTCGCGGTCCAGCCCATAGCCGGACTTGATCTCGACCGTCGTGACCCCCGTCGCCTTCAGACCCGCCAGCCGCGTCAGGGCGCTCGCATAAAGCTCATCCTCCGACGCCGCCCGGGTCGCCGCCATGGTCGAGACGATGCCGCCCCCGGCCCGGGCGATGTCCTCATAGGTCGCGCCGTTGAGCCGCTGCTCGAACTCGCCCGAACGGTCGCCGCCGAACACCAGATGCGTATGGCAGTCGATCAGCCCCGGCGTCACCCAGCGCCCGTCGAGCCGGTCGGTCTCCATCGCCTCGTGTGCCGGCAGATCGGCCCCCGCCCCGGCCCAGAGGATGCGCCCGTCCCGGATCAGGATCGCCCCGTCCTCGATCGCGCCATGGGCCTCCCCGCCCGGGACCATGGTGGCGAGGCGGCAATCGGTGATCAGGCGGTCGAACTTTTCCATTTCGCTCATCCCCGCGAACGCGGGGACCCGGTGCTTTCGTCGAGGCACGGGCGGCGGGGACGCCTGTCCAGGCGCAATGGGTCGGACTGGTCGCCCAGAGGTCTGGGTCCCCGCGTTCGCGGGGATGAGCGGAAACTGCAAATCATCGCGCCTCAAACCCCGCAAGTAGTTCGCAGAACCATCGTCCCGCCGTCAGCGCACCGAGGTCGCCAATTTCCAGCGACGGATCGTATTCGGTCAGGTCCACCGCCCCCACCTTCGGATGCGCTCCGATGACCCGTGTCGCGTCGAAGAAATCCTGCACCGACACCCCGCCCGGCCGCGCGCCCGGCGAGGCCGGCCACTGGCTCCGGTCGATCACATCGATGTCGAAATCGACGTAGATGACCTCGCAGAGCTCCGACAACCGCTTCAGTTCCTCGGCCACGACAACGGCCAGACCTTGAGCGCGGCACTCCCGCACGGTGCGCACTGAAATCCCCGCCGCCATGGCCTTGTCATGCGCCCGCTTCGTATTGGCGAACGGTGCCAACCCGACCTGGCTGATCCGCCGCCCGTCCAGCCCGTCTTCCAGCAGCGCCTGGATCGGATTGCCGTTGGTCAGACCCTGATCCGTGTCCCTGAGGTCGAAATGGGCGTCCAGCGTAAGGACACCGACGCGATCCAGCCCGAGGCCGTGCACCCCGGGCCGGGTAATGGCGTTGTTGCCGCCGATCAGGACGGTCAGGGCCCGAGATGCCTGTGCCGCCACCGCATCCCGCACCGGCTCGAACGCATCCGCAGGCGACACGGCCTTCAGCGGCAGGTCCCCGGCGTCATGCACCCGGGTTGTCAGTTCGGCACCCGTCTCCACGTCATAGGTCGAGAAGCGCGGCAGAACGGCCCGGAACGCCCTCGGCCCGAGGTCGCAGCGCCCCGGCGTCAACGACCGCTCATTCAGCCCGGCCCCGATCAGGGCGACGGGGGCGTCGGGGTGTTGTCCCACGAGGTCGGCGATGCTGGTCCAGCGAAGGGCTTCGGATTCGGTCATGACCCTCAATAGACCCTTCTCCCCTTGAGGGAGAAGGTGGCCCGTCAGGGCCGGATGAGGGGGCTGCTGTGGTCGCCTTGTCATCCAGGCCGAAGCGAAGCGGAGAGCCGGGACGACATCGGCGGTCGCGTCGCCCCTCCCGGACAGCCCGTCGGGGCTGATACGGGAGACAGCAGGACGCGAACCTGCCTGTCTCCCGGACAACCGCTGCGCGGCTTCCGGGAGAGTTCGGATAGCAACAGTCAACGTCCCGGATATCGCCTTTGGCGATTCCGGGATGACAAGGGACGGCGGCCTTCTCCCCCAAGGTCAGAAGGCGCTAGAAGGCCTCATGACGACTCAACCGACCCCGAACACCCGCGTCGTTCGCAGCCCGCGCGGCATGGAGATGACCGCCAAGACCTGGGCCGCCGAGGCCGCCCTGCGCATGCTGATGAACAACCTCGATCCCGAGGTGGCCGAGCGGCCCGAGGACCTCGTGGTCTACGGCGGCATCGGCAAGGCCGCGCGCGACTGGCCGTCGTTCGACCGCATCGTCCACGAACTGCGTGCGCTCGAACCCGACCAGACCCTGCTGGTCCAGTCCGGCAAGCCCGTCGGCGTGTTCCGCACCCACGCCGACGCCCCGCGCGTGCTGATCGCCAACTCCAACCTGGTGCCCAAATGGGCGACTTGGGAGCATTTCAACGAGCTCGATCGCAAGGGCCTCATGATGTACGGCCAGATGACGGCCGGTTCGTGGATCTA
>JBBQTX010000073.1:0-8726 GCA_038234475.1 Caulobacterales bacterium
GTCGGCCTTGTAGCCCATCTTCCTTGAGCCTCGGACCCAATAGCCCAGATACACGAAGGGCAGGGACACCAGGGCCGCCTGCCGGATGTGATCGAGTATGGCGAACCGGCCCAGGCTGCGGACCTCCAGCGCCGGATCGAAGAAGCTGTAGACCATCGACAGTCCGTCCGAGAGCAGGTCGGTAAGGCAGACGCCGACCAGATCGCCCGGCCCACCGTCCGGCGACGGCAGGCGATATTCGATCAGATGGGTCCGGACCGCCGTATCCTCGACCATGGCGACATAGTCGAGCCAGCCCATGCCGCTCATGCCGCCGCCGGGGTGGCGGCCGTGCAGATAGCGGCGCAGCAGGTCGAACTGCTCGGTCGTCGCCTCGGCCTCGACCAGATCGCGCGACAGGTCGGCGTTACGGCTCAGGACCTTGCGCTGTGATCTTGAGAACGAGAACTCAGGCACCGGGAGCCGCACCGAGACACAGGCGTCGCACGCCTCGCAGGCTGGACGGTAAGCGATGTTCTGGCTGCGGCGGAACCCGGCCTGGGTCAGTTCGTCATTGACGTGCGCACCTTCGCTGAACGGCAGGTTAGCGAACACCTTCCGCTCGGTCTGACCCGGCAGATAGGGGCAGGGGGCCACGGAGGTCATGTAGAAGCGAAGCTGGCGCTGGGGGACAAAGGTCACGGCGTCAGGTCCGCATCCAATTCCGCCGAGAGTGGGGCAGCCATCGTTCCATGCGATGATTTGCACCCGGGCCGGCGGCGTGGGCAAGCGCATTCGCCCGCCATGCGGTGCCCCCGCGTCCGGATACGGGGGCGAAGGTCACAGGCTGGTGTCCATCGGAAGAACCGGTGCCTCGCGCAGCAGCACGATGGCGATGCGGCGGTTGCCGGCCAGGGTCGGGTCGTCGGGATACAGCGGATCGGATCCCGCCTTGCCCGACACCTGGTAGACGCGGTCGGCGTCGACCCCGGCACCTTGCAGAACCAGGCGCGACGCATTGGCGCGCTCGGCCGAAAGCGACCAATCATTGGGTCCGGTGGCGCGGTTGGAACCCGGTGTCGCCGAGGTGTGGCCGGTCACCGAAATCCGGTTCGGTAGCTGGTTGATTACCCGGGATATCGCCCGGAGCAGCAGCTGGGCCCGGGCATTCGGGCGGGCCGAATTCTGCTCGAACATCGAGCGGCCCTCCTGGTCGACCAGCTGGATCCGCAGGCCTTCGGGGGTCTGGTCGATGATCAGCTGTTTCGACAGTTCGGCCAGTTCCGGCATCGACTGCATGGCCTGGCGCAGCGATTCGGCGGCGGAGGCGAACTCGGCGGCTTCACGCCGGGCAATCTCCTCGCGCAGAGCTTCTTCGCTGGCGGCGGCCAGGTTCTGGCTCTGGCCGACCTCCTGGGGCGCGTCGGGCGGCGCTTCTGGCGACAGTTCGGTGAGCACGGACTGTGAGCCCGAGCCCTTGGCGCCGTCCTCGCCCAGAGAGGTACCGCCAAGGATGCCGCCGGAGCCCGAGGTAGTCTGCGACACGCTGGCCGGCGCGAAATATTCGGCGATGCCGCGCTTCTGCTCCGGATCGGTCGTGTTGATCAGCCACATCAGCAGGAAGAAGGCCATCATTGCGGTGACGAAGTCGGCATAGGCCACCTTCCACGCGCCACCATGATGGCCGCCGCCTATGACCTTCTTGACCTTCTTGATGAGGATCGGACGATCGCTCAGGGACATGGCAACGCGACCTCGGGCGTGGAACTCTGCGGCACGTTGACCGCCGTAAGGTTAAGGCGACGTTTCCCATGTCGTCCGACTTGCCCGAAGCCGGCGCCTCGCCTAGTCGTCGCGGGTGACTGTGCTCCACTCTCCCGCCATCGATATCGCCGGCTACCGCCGCGCCCTCGGTGGATTCGCGACCGGCGTCTGCGTGGTCACCGCGCATACGGAGGAGGGGCCGTACGGCATCACCGTCAATTCCTTCACCTCGGTTTCGTTGAACCCGCCGCTGATCCTTTGGTGTCTGGACCGGGCCTCTGACCGGCACGATGCCTTCGCCGCCACCGACCGGTTCGCGGTCCACATGCTGCCGGTCGAGGACCGCGAGATGTCGGACCGCTTCGCCTGGGGAGTCTGTCGCCTGTCGTCGGACGAGTTCGACAGCTCCAGTGCCGAACCGCCGCGCTTGAAGAATGCCCTGACCCGGCTGGACTGCGTCGCCCAAGACCGGATCGTCATGGGTGATCACCTGACCATTGTCGGTGCCGTACAGGCGTTCGAGACGCGACCGGGCGCGGCGTTGACCTACTACCGTGGCCGCTACGGTGCGGCGGCGGAGCCAGCGGCATGAAGATCGGCTTCGTCGGCCTGGGCGTCATGGGTGCCCCGATGGCGCGCCATCTGGTCGAGGCCGGCCATGAGGTGACGGGCTTCAACCGGTCGCCGGACAAGGCGCGGGCCTGGGCCGAGGCGACCGGAGGCCGATTCGCGGGAACGGTCGCCGAGGCCGCAGACGGTGCCGATCTGTTCATCCTCTGCGTCGGCAATGACGACGATGTGCGTCAGGTCGTACTTGAGGCGCTGCCGCATTTGGCCCCCTTTGCGGTCACCATCGATCATACCACGACCTCGGCCCAGGTGGCGCGCGAGATGGGGATACTGGCGGCGGGGCAGGGGCGGCATTTCATCGACGCCCCGGTCTCGGGCGGTCAGGCGGGCGCCGAGAACGGACAGCTCAGCATTATGGCCGGTGGCGACGGCGCGGCGTTGACGCGGGTCCAACCGACGCTCATGGCCTATTCGAAGGCAGTCCAGCACATGGGGCCGTCCGGATCGGGGCAACTGACCAAGATGGTCAACCAGATCGCCATCGCGGGTGTCGTCCAGGGCCTCGCCGAGGCGGTACATTTCGCGCAGGTCGCGGGGCTCGACACGGATGCCGCCTACGATGCCATATCCAAGGGTGCGGCCCAGTCCTGGCAGATGGACAACCGCTGGAAGACCATGGCCGAAGGCCGTTTCGAGTTCGGCTTCGCCGTCGATTGGATGCGCAAGGACCTGGGGCTGGTGCTGGCCGAGGCTCGCGCCAACGGCGCGCATCTGGCGCTGACCGCGCTGGTCGATCAATTCTATTCGGAAGTGCAGTCCATGGGGGGATCGCGGTGGGACACGTCGAGCCTGGCGGCACGGCTTCAGGATCGCCGATCGACGCGCTGACTACGGTTATCTATCTGAGTCAGTTGGTTGTGTGAACCACCTCAGGTACCAACTGGCCATCGTGGCTGCTGGTTTCGCATAATATACCTTATGCGCGTTTTAAGCTACGCATTCACGGCTCCGGTTTAAGCCCCTCGTCCATCAGGGCGATGGCCTCGCGGACATAGACGGCGTGGGCGACGATGCCGATGCCCAGCGGCTCATCCGCCGGCCGGACCTCCGAGATCAGTACCCCGGCGATGAAGGGGTGCGCGGGGTGGACCGTGCCAGGCAGTTTGCGTGCCGACGGAGTCCAGAACACCGGCCCACCCGAGTTGCCGGGAAAGACAGGGAAATCCAGCAGAAAGACTGGAAAGTTCTTGATCGGTGTCAGCGGCCAGGAGGCAATGCGGCCAACCCTGAGAATGGCGAAACCCGCCGTGTTGGACGAATAGCCGCGTGGATAGCCAAGGGTCAGCAGTTCGTCCCCCGGCCCCACCTGCCAGGCGTCCAGCGTGTCGCCGTCGGCCAGCCAGCCGAGCGGAATGGCGGCGCGGGCGAAGGCCGGCGGCGCAGACACTTCCATCACCGCGATGTCCCGCTCGGGATGTCTGGTCCAGACGGCGGTCCCGTCCTCGGTCCGGATCCGCAGCGGTTCCGGCGCGAAACGCCAGCCGCCGCCGGGCATCTCGACGCGCCAACCGATGCGTGCGTCCGGTGCCGGCATGCCGTCCAGAACATGATGGGCCGTGACCAGCACGGTGCGCGGCGATCCGTCCGGTCGCGGCGCGTCGATCAGAAAGCCGGTGCCGACCCGGCGCGTGGCGGCACCGTTGGGTTGGTCGATCTGGACCGTGGCGTTGATCAGCCCGACCGTCAGGTCCCATCCGGGCAGGCTGAGCGCGGCAGCGGGCGGCGGGTCCTGGATCGGTTCGGGCGGAGTCTGAAGATCGAACATGATCCGGTATCCAGCGGGCGGCGTTTGTTCATTTGACGGCGGCGGTGCAGCGCGCACAAGGTCCGGCATCATTTCGAGGACCGTCTGATGAATCGCCGCGACCTTCTCGCCACCACTGCCGCCGCGTTGGCCGCGACAGCCCTTCCCGTTCAAGCCCGCACACCCGGAGCCTCGATGTCCCAAGGAACGCCCGTCCCCCCCGTCGCGAGAAAGATGCCGGTGACGATCGAACAGCTGGGGCGCGTCCGCACTGACGACTATCAGTGGATGAAGGACGACAATTGGCAGGCGGTGCTGCGCGACCCGACCCTGATCAAGGCCGAGGTGAAGGAGCATCTGCTGGCCGAGAACGCCTATCGCGAAGCCATGATGGCTTCCACCCTGCCGTTGCAGGCGGCGATGTTCGAGGAGATGAAGGGACGGATCAAGGAGGCGGACAGCTCGGTCCCCTCGCCCGACGGCGCGTGGGAATATTTCGTCGAATACCAGACCGGGGACCAGAACCCGCGCTTTATGCGCAAGCCCCGCAGCGGAGCCGGAGAGGCGCAGTTGCTGCTTGACGCCAACGCCTTGGCCGAGGGGAAGGCCTATTCGGAGGTCTCCAGCACCGACCACAGCCCCGACCATGCCCTGTTCGCCTACTCGGAGGATGCCCAAGGCTCCGAAGTGCACCAGATATTCGTCAAGGACCTGGCCACCGGAGTTGTCCTGCCCGATCCGATCGGATCGGCCACCGGCAATTTCACCTTCTCGCCTGACAGCCAGTGGATTTTCTGGACCAACCGCGACGACAACGGACGGCCGGACAAGATCTTCCGCCGGCCCGTCGGGGGTGGCGAGCCGAGCCTGGTCTATGAAGAGGCCGACGACGGCATGTTCATCGGCGTCGGGCGCAGCGCCGACGACGCCTTCGTCGTCATCACCGTGGGCAATCAGGAAACGTCCGAAACCCGGGTCATTCCGGCCGCCACGCCGACCGCGACGCCCGTGGTGCTGGAGCCGCGTCATGTCGGCCGGCTTTATGAGGCCGATCACTGGGGCGACCGCTGGGTGATCCGCACCAACGCCGATGACTCGATCGATTTCAAGATCGTCGAGGCCCCGACCGCCGCGCCGGCCAAGGTGAACTGGGCCGATCTCGTGCCGCACACGCCGGGCCGCTATATCGAGGGGATGGCCCTGGTGAAGGATTTCGTCGCTCGGCAGGAACGGGCCGACGCCAATACGAAGATCGTCATCCGCGACCGGGCCGGCGCCGAGCACGAGATCGCCGTCGACGAGCCCGCCTACTCCCTGTCGCTGGGCGGGGCGTCGGAGTTCGACACGACGGTGATGCGTTACGGCTATAATTCGCCATCTACCCCGACCTCGACCTATGACTACGATCTGGCGGCGCGCGAGCGGACCCTGCGCAAGGTGCAGGAGGTGCCGTCCGGGCACGACCCGGCGGACTATGTCGTCGAGCGGCTTAACGCCCCTGCCCCCGACGGTGAACTTGTGCCGGTGACGGTGCTGCGCCGCAGGGATACGCCGGTCGACGGCTCCGCGCCGGTGCTGCTTTACGGCTACGGCTCCTACGGTATTCCGATGCCGGCCAGCTTCTCGACCAACCGTCTGTCGCTGGTGGACCGGGGCTGGATCTACGCCATCGCTCATGTTCGCGGGGGCTCCGACAAGGGCTGGAACTGGTTTCTGACCGCGCGCCGGATGAGCAAGAAGAACACCTTCACCGACTTCATCGCCTCGGCCGAGCATCTTATAGCGCGCGGCTACGCCAGATCCGGTCATATCGTGGCCCAGGGCGGGTCGGCCGGAGGCTTGCTGATGGGGGCGGTCAACAACATGCGGCCCGACCTCTGGGCCGGGGTCATCGGCCAGGTCCCCTTCGTCGATGTGATCAACACCATGAGCGACACAAGCCTGCCGCTGACGCCGCCGGAGTGGCCCGAATGGGGCAATCCGATCGAGGACCCCGAGGCCTATGACTATATGATGAGCTACAGCCCCTACGATCAGGTGGCGCCGATGGCCTATCCGGCGGTGCTGGCGACCGGGGGCCTGTCCGATCCGCGGGTGACCTATTGGGAGCCGGAGAAGTGGGTGGCGAAACTGCGCCCGGCCACGACCTCGGGCAAGCCGATCCTGCTGAAGATCAACATGGAAGCCGGGCATGGCGGGGCGTCAGGCCGGTTCGACTATCTGAAGGAAGTCGCCCATGACTTCGCCTTCGCGGTCTGGGCCATCGACAAGGGTTGGGAGCGGGCCTGACCGGATGACCCTGGGTCTGCGCGACGCGGTCGCGGCAGACCTGTCCGCCATCACCGGCTTGTAGGCCCGCGAGGTCGAAGGCGGCACCGCGACGTTCGAGACCACGCCTCCGACGCTGGAGGAGATGGCGCAGCGTTTCGCGGCGGTGAAGCGACACACCCTGCCCTGGCTGGTCGCCGAGCTCGACGGACACTTCGCCGGTTGTGCCTATGCTTCCCCGTTCCGGCCCCGCCCCGCCTATCGCTATGGCGTCGAGGGGTCGATCTATGTCGAGGCCGAGGCGCGGGGCCAGGGCGTCGGCCGCAGCCTGCTGGAGGCGCTGATCGAGCGGGTCGAGGCCATGGGCCTGCGCCATGTCATCGGCGCGATCAGCGACAGCGAGACCAGCGCCGCCTCCATCGCCCTGCACCGGCGGCTGGGGTTCAGGGATGCCGGGGCCTATCGCCAGGTCGGCTACATGTTCGACCGCTGGCTGGACGTCACCCTGATGCAACTCGACCGCAATCCGGACGGCGGACCAGCGACATCGCCCGGCCTCGATCTGAGCGGCGGTCTGGCTTAAATTGGGGCGGACAAAAGTCGGGACTGAACCCGCCTGGCCCTTGGGAGCGTCAGACCGGGACCTTGGTAGCGGTGGCCGCCAGCCACGGGGCCGGCAGGAACCGGCGCGGGGTCTCGCCCATCGTGCGGTCCTGGATATATTGCCGGGCAAAGGCGACGACCGCGCGGATGGTCGCCTCGTCGAACGGCTTTGACACGGCGCCCAGGGCGCCGACATAGCCGTCCGGGATCTGCTCGGGGTTGGCGGTCAGAAAGATCACCGTCGCGCCATAGGCCTCGATCAGGCGCTCGGCGATCCGGGGCCCGGTCATCCCGTCCAGCAGATTGATGTCGACGAGGGCCAGGTCCGGCGGACGGAGCTCAGCCAGGCCGAGCGCCCCGACCGTGTCCATGGCGCAGCCGACGATGGTGCAGCCAACCTCGCCCAGCACGAGCTCAAGCTCCATGGCGAGCAGCGCCTGATCCTCGACGATCAGGACCTGAAGGTCAGGTGCTGCGGACACTGGTTTCCCCCGCCAACCCGACCACGATACGGTACTGTGTCGGTTCGCGGACATTCCAACGCAGGTCTTGCGAATTGGTTCAGTCCGGGACTCAGAAATCTCGTGTTTTCTTGTGGTTGGAGAATTCACGCCGTGATGGCCGGTCTCGGCGCGAGCGCCGCCGACGCGCCGGGGATGGCTGGGGAACAAGGACTCGAACCTTGAATGACGGTACCAAAAACCGGAGTGTTACCATTACACCATTCCCCAGCAGGTCCGGCGTGCCGGTGCCTCGGCACCGGGAGGCGTGCGAGATACGACAAGGGCGCGGGCGATGCAACACCCGGCCTCGCCAGTATTTTAAGCCCCGGCGTTTCCTCGCTTGCGAGGGGGAAAACCCGTCGCTATAAGCCCCCTCCTCATGTCGGAGTGTGGCTCAGCCTGGTAGAGCACTGCGTTCGGGACGCAGGGGTCGGAGGTTCGAATCCTCTCACTCCGACCATCTTTCCTGATAGCTGTTCAGGCGATATGGCCGCGCTGTGGATGCTGCGGTCCGTGGCGCTTAGCGCGCCGATGCTCTCCTCTCCCCTAATCTCTGTTGCGATTGGTTCGCAAAGGCGTTAGGCAGGACCTCCACCGAGGAGATGTCCATGTTCCGTCGCGCGCTGCTGAGTACCGCCCTTCTCTTCGTCCTGCCCCTGGCAGCCTGTGGCGGAGGCGACGGAGGCAAGACCGCAGAGGCTGCGGGCGGCGAACTGAACCTGTATACGGCCCGCCATTATGATGCGGACGAGCAGTTGTACCGGCTGTTCGAACAACAGACCAGGGTCAAGGTGAACCGGGTCGACGGCAATCCGGACCAACTGATCGCGCGCATGCGTACCGAAGGTGCCAACAGTCCGGCGGACGTGTTTGTCGCGGCCGACGCCGGTGCCCTGTGGCGGGCTCAGGACGCCGGCCTTCTGCAGCCGGTGACCTCGCCAGCCCTGGCCGCCGCGATCCCGGCCAACCTGCGTGATCCCGAAGGCCACTGGTTCGGGCTTGCGCGTCGCGCCCGGATCGTGGCCTATGACACCGCCCGCGTCCGACCCGAAGAGGTCGACACCTATGAAGAGATCGCCTCGCCGCGTTTTCGCGGGAAGCTGTGCGTCCGGTCGTCCGACAGCGTCTACAACCTGTCGCTGGTCGGGGCGCTGATCGAGGCCTGGGGGCCGCAGAAGGCCGGGGTCTGGGTCCGGGGCGTGGTGGCCAACATGGCTCGTCCGCCAGAAGGCGGT
>JBBQTX010000074.1:0-8684 GCA_038234475.1 Caulobacterales bacterium
CGGCGTCGGCGCGCGACCGGTTGAAGCGTGAACTGGCGTTGACGATGCCGATCTTCATGGGATGGCTGGCCTCCGGCGCGGCCCGTGCTAGTCAGGCCGCCGGACATTCCCCGGTTTTGCCCTCATGAATCAAGACGACTATTTCTTCTGCGGCATCGGCGGGTCCGGAATGCTGCCGCTGGCGATGATCGTCCAGGCGCGCGGGAACCGCATCGGGGGCTCCGACCGGTCCCGCGACCAGGGCCGGACGCCGGAGAAATTCGCCTGGTTGGAAGCCCATGGCGTCGCCCTGCACCCGCAGGACGGTTCGGGCGTCACACGCTTCAGCCAGACCGTCGTGGCCACCGGCGCCATCGAGGCGACCGTGCCCGACATCGGCGCGGCCCATCGCGTCGGGGCCCGCATCGTCACCCGCCCCGAACTGCTGTCGCAACTTTTCAATGCCGCCCCTGTCTCGATCGGAGTCGCCGGCACCAGCGGCAAGTCGACCATAACCGGCATGATCGCCTGGATACTGCACCGGGCCGGTCGCGCGCCGACGGTCATGAACGGCGCGGTGATGAAGAATTTCGCCGACGCCGACCACCCCTTCGCCAGCGCCCTGATCGGCGGACCCGACCTGTTCGTGTCCGAAGTCGACGAGTCCGACGGATCCATCGCGCACTACGATCCGACCGTCGCCGTGGTCTCCAACATCTCGCTGGACCATAAGTCGATGGAAGAGCTCCGCGACCTGTTTGGCGGCTTCACCGGCCGCGCGACGACCGCCGTGCTCAACCTCGACAATCCTGAGACCCAGGCCTTGGCCCAGTCCCTGCGGGCCGACAGGGTCGTCACCTTCGCGCTGGGCGAGGAGTCGGCGACGCTGAACGCCCACGACCTCGATCCGCTGCCGGCCGGCATACGCTTCACCCTGACCGAGTTGCGCGGCGGGCCGCTTCCGGTCGTCCTCAACGTCCCCGGGGCCCACAATGTCGCCAATGCGCTCGCCGCCCTGGGCGCGGTCCGGGCCGTCGGCGTGCCGCTGGCGGACGCCGTCGCCGCACTGGAGAGCTTCGCGGGCATCCGCCGCCGCATGGAGGTGGTGGGAACCGCCAACGGCGTCACCGTCATCGACGACTTCGCCCACAACCCGGACAAGATCGCCGCCACGCTGAAGACCCTGCATGCCTTCGAGGGTCGGCTGCTGATCCTGTTCCAGCCGCACGGCTTCGGCCCTCTGCGCCTGATGCAGCAAGAGTTCATCGACGGTTTCGCCGGGCTGATGCGCACCGATGACGTCCTGCTGATGCCCGAGCCCGTCTATTTCGGCGGCACGACCGACCGCAGCGTCGGCAGCGAGGACATCGCTGCGGGCATCCGCGCCGCCAACCGCCACGCCGAGGCCCTTCAGACACGCGAGGCCTGCGGTGACCGCCTGATCGACCTCGCCCGACCCGGCGACCGCATCGTCGTCATGGGTGCCCGCGACGATACCCTTTCGGTGTTCGCGGCGGCGCTGCTCGACCGCTTAAGCCTTCCGTTTGCGTATTAAGTTTCAGAATACAATCGCAAAACATTCACGCCCGAAAAAGTCGCCGTTAAAGGTTGGGTCCCATCGTCTGGAGGCGAGCGGGAGAACCCTATGGCCAGGATCGGAGACTTTGCGAGCGCCCCCGAACCGGTTGGTCCGGACACGCCCGGCGCGGACGTCTTCGACCGATTCCAGCTCGAACCCGACACCCTGGTGATCGCGGTCGTTGACGCCGAGGGGCAACCGGTTGGACTGATCGAGCGCAATACGTTCATGTTGCGGATGGCAGCGGAGTTCGGCCGCGCCCTCTACGCCAAACGACCGGCGGCGACCTTCATGGACGCGGCCCCGCGCATCCTCGATGCCGAGTCCGACGCCGAAATCCTGTTCCAGAGCGTGGACGCCGCGAATCTGGGCGCCCTGCTGAACGGTTTCGTCGTCACCTCGGGCGGACGCTATGTCGGCGTCGGCGCCGGGGTGCATGTGCTCCAGGCCGGCACCGCCATCCATCGCCGACGCGCCGAGGAGATGGGTGCCTTGGCTCGCGATCTGGCGAGGGCCGAGGCCGAGGCTCGCGCCTCCAGCCGGGCCAAGTCCGAATTCCTCGCGGTGATGAGCCACGAGATCCGCACCCCGCTGAACGGCGTGCTGGGCGTCGCGGCGCTGATGGAGCGCGAACTGACCCAGACGGCGCTGAAGCCCTATGTCCGCATCATCCTGGACTCCGGTCAGAACCTGCTGCGGCTGCTGACCGATGCGCTCGACATGTCCCGGGCCGAGGCGGGGCAGATGGCGCTGGAGATCGCGCCGATCAATCTGGACATTTTGGCCGCCGACCTGCTGGCCCTGTGGAGCCCCCGGGCGGAGGAGAAGGCCTTGGCCCTGACGGTGGCGCACGACACCGACGGCCCCGACTGGGTCATGGGCGACGAGATGCGGCTGAAGCAACTGCTCAACAATCTGATCGGCAATGCGCTCAAGTTCACGGCGGCCGGCGAAGTCGCGGTCCGCATCACCAGCCGCCGGCAGGATGGCACCGTCGCCATCACGGGCCTGGTCGACGACAGCGGTCCAGGTATAGCCGACGATGTCGCAGAGTCCGTTTTCCACCCGTTCAACACGGGCCGGGCGGGTCGCGAGGGCGCGGGGGCAGGCCTCGGTCTGGCGATCTGTCGTCAGATCGTGGAGCGGATGGACGGCGATATCGGCGTCCACTGCTCGCCGCAGGGCGGGGCCCGGTTCCATTTCGCCCTGTGTCTGCCCGGTGCGGGGCCCGAGATCCTGGCAGAGGCGGCGAGCATGGCGGAACCCACGCCTCACTCCACCCTGCATGTCCTGGTGGTCGACGACAATGCGACCAACCGGTTCGTCGCCGGCAAGGTGCTGGAGTTGTTCGGCTGCACCTACGACACCGCCGACAACGGTCTGGAGGCTGTCCAGCGCGTCCAGACCCGGCCTTACGACCTGGTGCTGATGGACATCAAGATGCCGGTGATGGACGGCGTCGAGGCCACGCGCGCCATCCGCGCCCTGCCCGGCGGGGTCGCCTGCATCCCCATCCTGGCCCTGACCGCCAATGCCGATCCCAGAGACGAGGCCGAATACCTCGCCGCCGGAATGGATGGCGTTTCGCAAAAGCCGATCCAGCCCGAAGCCCTGCTCAATGCGATCCGTCTGGTGCTCAGCGACGCCGCCCACCACGCCCCGGTGTCGCAGGCCGCTTGAACCCGGGGATGATGTCTGGCCTAGGATAAGGCCGATGCAAGTTCCTCCGCCGCCTCCCCTTCCCGACATCGTCGTCACCGGAGCCCGCCTGCCGCCCGCCGCCGGCGAGGCGGCCTTTTCGGTCGTCCGCCTGACCGAGGCCGACCTCCGCGCCGAACAGCGGCTGGACGAGGCGCTGGCCAGCGTGCCCGCCGTCTCCCTGTTCCGGCGCAACTCCAGCCTTTCGGCCAATCCGACCACCCAGGGAATCTCCTTGCGGGCCATCGCTCCGTCGGGGGCCGGGCGCACCCTCGTCACCCTCGACGGCGTGCCGCTGAACGATCCGTTCGGCGGCTGGGTGATCTGGTTCCAGGTCCCGACGGAAAGCCTCTCCGGTCTCGATATCGTGCGCGGCTCCGGGGCCGGGCCTTACGGCGCCGGGGCCCTTACCGGGGTGATCAGTCTGCGCGAGCGGGATGACGGTGCCGTGCTCAACGCCTCCGTCGCCGAACGCGGAGGCGCTCGTCTGTCGGCCTCCGGTGCCACCGCCCTGGGTCCTGTCCGGCTTGTCGCCTCGGGTCTGTACGAGCGCGGCGAGGGCCATGTCCCGGTGCGCGGCCAGACCGCCGGCGCGGCGGACACCCCGCTGGACCTTGAGGTGCGCAGCGCTGCGATCCGCGCTGACATCCCCGTCGCCGAAGCGACCGTCTCCCTGCGCGCCGCCGCCTTCGAGGAGGATCGCGGCTCCGGCCTCGCCGGTGCCCGCGCCACCGCCAGCGGGAACAGCCTGTCGGCCACGGCCGCCCTGACGCCTCGCGCCGACCGGGCTGGCTGGCGGGTGCAGGCGTGGCGGCGCGAGAGCGATCTGGCCAATACTGCGGTCGCCGTCGCCGCCGACCGCGCCTCGACCACCCCCGCCAATGACCAGTTCCAGACACCGGCGACCGGCTGGGGCCTGAACGCCGCCCTGCGCGCCGCCCGGCCGCTGTTTGGCGGGCGACTGGAGGGAGAACTCGGTGCCGATGCCCGCTTCAACGAGGGCGAGACCCGCGAACGCTTTCGCTTTATCGGCGGGGCGTTCACCCGCGACCGGTTCGCCGGCGGCGAGACATCGGTGGCCGGCGCCTATGCCGAGGGCGGCTGGACTGGCGGTCCGTGGCTGGTCGCGGGCGGCCTGCGGCAGGACCGGTGGGAGAATCGCGACGGCCGCCGCCTCGAACGCGATCGGGCCACCGGCACGCCGACGCTGAACGAGACCGACCCCGACCGGTCCGGCGAGGTGTTCAGCGCCCGCCTCGGCATCCGTCGCGACCTCGGCTCAGGGCAGGCCGTTCGAGCCGCCGCCTACAACAGCTTTCGGCCCGCCACCCTGAACGAGCTGCATCGCCCGTTCCGGGTCGGCAATGACCTGACCGAGGCCAACGCCGCCCTCGAGCCCGAGCGCCTGGTCGGTCTGGAGGGTGGCTGGAGCTGGACCGGCGACCGCGCCGCCATCGCGACCACCGTCTTCTGGACCGAGGTCGAGGAGGCCATCGTCAATGTCACGGTCGGTGCCGGACCCGGCGTCTTTCCGCGCGCCGGATTCGTGCCCGCCGGGGGTGTGCTCCGTCAACGGATGAACGCGGGAACCATAGAGGCGCGCGGGGTCGAGCTCGACGGCCGGGTCGAGCTGACCGACAACCTCTCCCTGCGCGCGGCCCTGTCTGGCACCGACGCTCGTCTGGACGGGGGCGTGTCCGCCCCGCAGCTTACCGGCCTGCGTCCGGCCCAGGCCCCGATCTGGAGCGCGACCGCCGGGCTGGACTGGCGCGCGACCGACCGGCTCGCGATCGCCGCCGACCTGCGCTGGGAAAGCCGCCGCTTCGACGACGACCTGAACAGTCGGGTGCTCGACGCCGCGACCACCGTCGATCTGCGCGCGGACTGGACGGTCAATCCCTCGATCACGCTGTGGATCGCCGCCGACAATCTGTTCGACACCGAAGTCGAGGTCTCCGAAACCGCGACCGGCGTCGCCGGCTTCGGTCCGCCACGAACCGTCGCCATCGGCCTGCGCTTCTCCGGCGCTGAGGCGGGACGGCCTTGACCGGCGGCCGCCCCGGATCGACCCGCGCCACGCCGCCCCCGCTGGTCATCGGTGGCGACGGCGATGTGAGGCCGGACCACCGGCTCCTGATCCCTGGCCACGGCAAGACGCCGCAACCGCCGCCTGGCACCACCATCCAGGATTTCGGCGGCGAGGCCATGGGCGCGACCTGGTCGGTTCGGCTGGTCCCGTCGCCCGGACTGGACCGGGCCACCGTCCAGTCTGCCATCGAGGCCGAGTTTGCGCGGATCGTCGTCCTGTTCAGCGCCTGGGATCCGCGCTCGGAGCTGTCGCGGCTCAACGCCGCCCCACCCGGTTTCTGGGCTGTGTCGGAACCGTTCTGGACCCTGTTGAACCGGGCCATGGACCTGGCCGACGACACCAATGGCGCGGTCGATCCGACGCTTGGGGCCCTGATCGACCTTTGGGGGTTCGGGCCATCGGGCCCGCGTCCGCTTGATGGCTTCGGGACCGCATATACGGTCCCGTCCGAAGACGAGATCATCGCGGCCCGCGCGGTCAGCGGCTGGGGCCTGTTGCGCCTCAACCGCGAGGCCCGCGCGGTCCAGCAGCCGGGCGGTATCAGGCTCGACCTGTCCGGTATCGCCATGGGTCACGCGGTCGACAGCGTGTCCGCGCGCCTCACCGCCATGGGCGCGACCCATCACCTCGTCCGGATCGGGGCCGATCATCGGGGAGCCGGCGTCAAGCCGGACGGCTATCCATGGTGGGTCGCGCTTAAGCCGGTCGCGGGCGGCACGGCACCCCACACCGTCGCCGCCCTGTTCGATCTGGCGCTCTCGACCTCGACGGTCCGGGCTCGCAGCTTTGACGCCGACGGCCGGAACCATGGCCACATCCTCGACGGTCGAACCGGTCGACCGGTCGACAACGGCGTCGCCTCGGTCACGGTCCTCGCCGATACCGCCCTCTACGCCGATGCCATGGCGACGGCCCTGACCGTCATGGGCCCCGTCGAAGGGCCGGCCTGGGCCGAGGCGCTGGGCCTGGCCGCCGTCTTCGCGGTCCAGACCGGAGACGGACCGACCGAGATCGTCAGCCCCGCCTTCGTCGCCATGCTGTCCGAGGGTGCCGAACCAGAGACCGGTTCAGCGGGTCACGACCTCGCGCCACTTGGGGTACGACCGGACGCAAGGCTATCTGATCGAGCGCCCCTCGATGATGGCGACCCTGCCGGAACCTGATTCACGGAATCACCGGAATCCCGAAGCGGTTCCTCCTCAGCCGATCCGGCTCTGGCCCGAGGCCACAGCCTTCATCGACACCGCCGGATCGGCCAGACCCGCGGCGTCCACCGGCGTGGCCTTGCCGATCATCAGCCGCCCGGCCATGAACTCCGCCGCCGCATTGACCGCCTCGACACAGACGATCCGGTCGCCCAGCAGATGGAAGACGGCGAAGGACGCCGTCGCCGGATCGCCCCGCAGCACCTGCCGATCGGCCCCGTCCGGCAGACCGGCGATCTGAAGCTTGAGATCATACTGGTCGGACCAGAACCATGGGACTTCCGGTGTCGGTGGCGTCCGGCCGACGATGGCCGACGCCGCCTGTTTGGCCTGCTCCAGCGCATTGGGTACGCTCTCCAGCCGGTGCCGCCGCCCGCCGTGGACCGGGATCGGCCGAAAGGTCATGTCGCCGATCGCCCAGATCGCCGGATCCGAGGTCCGCGCGTGCTCATCGACGACGACCCCGTTGTCACACGCCAGACCCGCCGCCCGGGCCAGGCCGTCGACCGCCACCCCGCCGACGCCGACCAGCACCGCATCCGCCTCGATCGTCCGGCCGTCGGCCAGCCGCACGCCAGCGTTCTCGAACGCCGTCACCTCTGCCGAGGTCATCACCTCGACACCTTGGGCCCGGTGATAGCCGGTGAAGAAATCCGACAGGGTCGACGACGCGACCCGGGCCAGCACCCGTTCCATCCGCTCGATGACCACGACCTCGGCCCCCAGCGCCCGCGCCGAGGCCGCCGCCTCCAGCCCGACATAGCCGCCGCCGACCACCGCCAGCCGCCGCCCCGGCCCCAGCGCCGCCTTCAGCCGCGCCGCATCCGCGAGGGTCCGCAGTTCCAGCAGGTCCGGGCGGTCGGCCCCCGGAATTTCCAACTTTCGCGCCGTCGACCCCGTGGCCAGGATCAGGGCATCATACGGCTCCTTCACGCCGTCCGCGAACGTCACGGTCCGACCCCCCGGGTCGATCGCCGTGGCGATCACGCCGGTGCGCAGTTCGATGCCGTGTTCGGCGTAAAAGCTTTCAGGCCGCAACAGCAGCGCTTCGATATCCGCTTCCCCCTTCAGCCAGGCCTTGGACAGCGGGGGCCGCTGATAGGGGGCTGCCGGCTCCTCGCCCGCGAGGATGATCGGTCCCTCGTGGCCATACTGGCGCAGCAGCGCGGCCACCGTCCCGCCCGCATGGCCCGCGCCGATGATCACAACCTTGGTCATGGGACGGAGATAGAGGCGCGAGGGACGAGGGTCGAGCGCGCAGTGAATTCGCCGCTTGACCGTTCCACTGTTACAGCATAGTGGAACGCGCATGACTGATGCCTCCCTGCGCAAATCCCTGAACAAGGCCGCCGACGACCGGATAGCGATCTACGACGCCCTGCTTTGTCTGCAGTCGCGCGAGGAGGTCGACGCCTTCCTCGCCGACCTGTGCACACCGTCCGAACTGCGTGCCTTCGCCGAGCGTTGGGCCGTGGCGCGGATGCTGGACGGGCACCAGCAATCCTATCGTGAAATTGCCGCCGAGGCGGGGGCCAGTCCGACCACCGTCGTCCGGGTCGCACGGTATCTGAAAGAGATGCCGCATCAGGGCTATCGGCTCGTCCTCGACCGCCTGAAACCGAAAGTCTGAGTTCACACTATGAGTACCGTCCAGGGCCGGCTGCGTATCGCCGTGCAGAAATCCGGCCGTCTGTCCGACCGCAGCCTCGACCTCGTCCGCGACGCGGGCCTGCGGGTCATCAAGGGCAATAACGACCTGCTCTACCGGGTCGAGAACTATCCGATCGACCTGCTGCGTGTCCGCGACGACGACATCCCGACCTTCGTGGCCGACGGTGTCTGCGACCTCGGGATCGTCGGCGAGAACGTGCTGGAAGAGGTCCGCAACGGTGGCCCGGTCGCCGAAGTCGTCATGCCGCTGGGCTTCGGCCGCTGCACCCTCAAGATCGCCGTGCCGCCGACGCTGGCCTATGACGGACCGCGTTCGCTTGATGGGCTGCGCATCGCCACCTCCTATCCGAGAATCCTGCGCCGCTATCTGGACGGACAGGGCGTGTCGGTCGAGATCGTCACCATGCGCGGCGCCGTCGAGGTCGCTCCACGGCTCAAACTGGCCTCGGCCATCTGCGACCTG
>JBBQTX010000075.1:0-8519 GCA_038234475.1 Caulobacterales bacterium
CGATCTCGCAGCTCAACGACCCGATCATCTCGACCCCCAATGTCCCGGTGTTCGACTTCGCCACCGGCCAGACCGTGCTGATCACCCGCGTCGATGGCGGCAACCCCGGCCTCAACGCCGACAACCGTCAGGTCTGGAAGGGCGCGGCGGAGAAGCCCCGACCCGTCAGGGTGTCGGTTTCGATCCGGTCGTAGTTGCCGGTCAGGGTCCATCGCCAGGCCTCGCCGAGGAAGCCGTCGATGACCAGGCCGGCCCGGGCCGTAAGGGTGTCGGTGGTGCGGCCCAGCGCATCGGCCTGGTCCAGATAGCGGTAGACGGCGACGTCGTCGGCGAAGGGGGAGAAGGGGTTGCCGTCCGGCAGGGTCAGGGTGACGCCGGGCAGGCCGTTGAAACTGCGGCCGGCGACGTCGTCGAGACTGCCGCTGATGGTGGCCTGGGTGGTACCGTTGATGTCGCGCTTGATCGTGCCACGCAGGGTGGAGCGTTCGCTCTCGCCCAGCAGGGTGCGGTAGGCCCCGAGGTCGCCCGTGCGGGGCGCGCCGGCGGCGGCGATGAAATTGCCCAGGGTCGCGGCCCCGGTGACCGGCACCGGGTTGATCCGTACGACCGAGCCGACGCCGGCGGACAGGGCCGGATCGATCACGTCGCCGAACGGAATGCCGGCGATGTTGCCGATCAGGTCGAACGGTGTGGAACCGGGATCGCGGACGATGTCGCGCTCGGATTCGAACAGGGGGGTGGAGTTCTCGTGCTCCACGTCCAGCGACCAGCGATCGCCGCCTGAGATGCGCAGGATATTGCTCTCGACGCCGGTGGTGGTGCGGCCGCCCTGGAGCGGCGAGCGGCCCTCAAGCTCGCCAGTGACGGAGCGGAAGGCGGACTTGAGGACGAAATTGACCACCCGCTGGTCGGCGCGATAGCCGAACTGAAGCGCGACCTCCTCGGGCAGGATCTCGACGCGCTCGATGGCCTCGGTCGGAATGCCCCGGATTTCCTGGAAGCCGGTGGTGCGACGGCCGTTGACCAGCAGCACGGGCTGGGAATCGGCGCGTCCGCGCGAACTGCGGGTCGCCGGCTCCAGATAGGTCAGGAGCTCGGAGATGTTGGAGGCGCCATAGGCCTGAATCTGCTCGGCGGTCAGAACCTGGTCGGGCGGGATGTCGGTATCGACGCTGCCGCGCCGACGCGTCCCGGAGCTGACGACGGTGCCGAGGTCAAAGGCTCCGTCCGTCGTCGCCGGAGCGCTGGCGGGCTGCTGCGGTGCGGGCGGCGCCTGAACCGGCGTCTGGACCGGCGCGGGCGCGGTCTGGATCACCCCGGCCAGGAGGCCCGACAGGGCGGTGGTCACAAGCAACATGAGGTGGTCCCGGGAAGAAGCGAAGAACCTGAAACGCGACCGGGTTTCGTTTCCGTCGCGTTCCAGCAAGGAAACAGAAGGTTGATCACACAGGCGCGGTCAGCCGTTCATCGGGGCTGGCGCGCAGGCTGACCAATGAACTTTTGGTCACATTCCGCAATCCGGCCCGGTGTGGCGCAAGCAACGCGGATTGCAGACTATTTGTCGCACACCGAACGGCGGTGTCGTCAGCCGGCTTCCTTGAGGATGCCCTCGAGGCCCTGTTCGCGGACCTTGCGGTACAGGGTCGAGCGGCCGATGCCGAGCCGGCGGGCGATCTCGGACATGTGGCCGGCATAGACCTCGATCGCGTGCTGGATCAGGTCGCGCTCGATCTCCTCGAGGGTGCGCAGGTGGCCGCGGTCGTCGAGGATGCGGATCGGGGTGTCGGGCAGGGGCGGCAGGTCGATGCTCACGGCGTCGGTGCCCGGCAGTCCCTCGATGTCTGCGCGATCACCGTCCCCGTGCTCGAGGGGCAGGAAAGGGGCGGCGACGCCGGAGATGGCCGGGAAGTCGTGCGGTTGCAGGAAGGGCGCGTCGGCCAGGACGATGGCGCGATAGACGGCGTTCTCGAGCTGGCGGACGTTGCCGGGCCAGTCGAAGGCGCAAAGCAGGGCCAGGGTCTCGTTCGAGCAACCGGCGACGCGCTTGCCCTCCTCGACATTGAAGCGGGCGATGAAGTGATCGACCAGGGCCGGGATGTCCTCTCGGCGCTCGCGCAGGGACGGGGCCTCGATCGGAAAGACGTTGAGGCGATAGAACAGGTCCTCGCGGAAGGCGCCGGCGCGGACCTGTTGGGCCGGGTCGCGATTGGTGGCCGAGACGATGCGGACATCGACCTTGACCGAGCGTTTGGCCCCGACCGGGTCGACCTCACCCTCCTGCAGCGCGCGCAGCAGCTTGACCTGCATGTCCAGCGGCAGTTCGCCGATCTCGTCGAGGAACAGGGTGCCGCCGGTGGCTTCCTGGAATTTGCCGAGGTGTTTGTCGTGGGCGCCGGTGAAGGCCCCTTTCTCGTGGCCGAACGGGATCGACTCGATCAGGTTGGCGGGCAGGGCCCCGCAGTTGACCGCGACGAAGGGCTTGCCGGCGCGGTCCGAGGCGCCGTGCAGGGCGCGAGCGATGACTTCCTTGCCGACGCCGCTCTCGCCGGTGATCAGGACCGGGATGGCGGATTTGGCGGCGCGGGTTCCCAGCGAACGGACCATCCGCATCGGCGCGCTCTGGCCCACCAGATCGTCGAAGGAGGTGCGGCCGGTGACGTGTTTCTTGAGACGGCCGACTTCGGCGGTCAGCCGGGTCAGTTGCAGGGCGTTGCTGACCCCGACCAGCAGGCGTTCGGCGGACACCGGTTTGACGAAGAAGTCCTGGGCCCCGGCCTGCATGGCCTTGACCACGGCGTCGACGCCGGCGCTGGCGGTCAGGACGATGACGGGGGTGACAACCCCGGCGGTGCGGATTTCGGCAAGCGTCTCCATGCCGTTCATGCCCGGCATGACCATGTCGAGCAGGACGACGTCGGCACCGCCGCCCTTGGTCAGGCGGTCGATGGCCTCACCGCCGGATTCGGCGTGGACCACGGCATAGCCATCTCGTTCGAGCACGGCCTGGACGAGGCGGCGCTGGGTCGGATCGTCGTCGACCACCAGAACGGTCTTTGCCATGGAGCGGCACCCTTCATTGTCACGGTTGCGGCCGGTCTCCAAGCAAGCGGGACTGGCTCATTCCGGGACGTTTTAGCCGGAGCGGGGTGAAGATCGGGTTGTGGGGCAGGGTGAGCGCGGGGTTAACGGGTGATCTGATCCTTCTCCGATTGGGAGAAGGTGGCGCGGAGCGCCGGATGAGGGTCGGATGGGTGAAGCGGCGAAGCCGCCCCCGGGTGGTCGACCCTCACCCTTTCGCGCAAGGACGAACGCTGCACGTTCGTGCGCTCAAGCCCTCTCCCATCGGTAGAGGGTTCAGTTTCCGCCCATGAAGCTGCGCTGAGCCTGCATCATGGCGGTGATCAGGGCCTGTTCGCCTTGAGACAGGGCGGGATTCCAGATGTCGAAGATCAGGATCACCCGCATCTGGTCGGCGTCGTTCCAGGCTTCGTGCTCGATGGTGTCGTCGAACACCCAGGCCTGACCCATCTTCCAGTCGCGGACCGTGTTGCCGACGCGGAAGCGGGCCGGGCCGGGCAGGATCAGCGGCAGGTGGGTCAGAAGCCGGACGTTGGACGAGCCGGTGTGGGCCGGAATGTGGGTGTGCGGTTCCAGCGCCGAGAAGACGGCGGTGGGGGAAAACCCGTCCTGGCGGCAAAGGGGCAGGGATTCGAGCAGGGCGGCGGTCCGAGGGCAGCGTTCGCAGACCGCGTCCTGACGCGCGCCGTCCCGCCACAGCCACAGCGAGGTCCATTTGCGGGAGTGGTTCAGCTCGGCCCACTGATTGACCGGCGCGCCCTTGGGATAGGCGACATAGGGGGCGAACTGGTCGAACGAGTCCGCCAGCATGGCCTCCAGCTCGGCCACGATGACCGGCGTCGCCGCCTCCAGCGTCTTGAGCCAGGGAAACAGGGCGCGGTCATGGAAGGGGATGGCGGGCAGACGGGGGTAGTCGAGCAGCAGCGGTTCCTGCTTGGGCGCCGTCTTGAGGCCGGCGAAGATGTCCAGGCCTTCGTCGAAGCGGTCGAGGGTCGCGGCGTCGACGGTTCCACGCAGGGACGATACCGCGGCGCTCATGTGGTCGCGCAGGGCCTCGGCCTGACGTCGGACCAGGGCGGCGGCATAGTCCAGTTGCGCGACGATTGCGGGGGGGCAGCGGTCGCGCGGCGGAGCGATCCTGAGGACGTTGCGATAGGCGTCGGCGGCGGCGCGGGCCTGACCGACCTGTTCCAGCAGGGCCGCCTTGGCCAGCAGGGCGATGAAATCATAGGGCTGGAGCGCCAGCGCATCGTCGATGGCGGCCAGGGCGCCGGGGAGGTCGCCCGCCATGCGCAGGGCGAGCGACCGGTTCATCGCGCCCTCATGACTGGGGCCGAAGGCGGCGGCCTGGTCCAGCAGGGTCAGGGCGGCCCGGGGGTCGCGACGGGCGAGGGCCTCGCCGGCGCGGTGGATGAGGTCGGACTGTGGAGTGGGGTGGTTCACGCGGGAAAGGCCATCATCGAGACGCGGGTCCGGAGCCGTCGGCGACGGCCATCGCCTACCAATTTCCGGTCCCGCTCGTACAGTCGCGGAAATCCGCCCTGAACGTGGCGCGCTGACCGCCGTCGGCGAACACGAGATCCGGCCAGCGCGGCGGGACCGGCTGCAGTTTGCCGGTCTTCAGGGCGTCCCGCGCATCGGAGCGAGGCCCCGGCCGGCACGGCCCGAAGGAGCCGGCCCGGCGCCAATCGCCGGACTCCGAGCCGACGTATATTTCGATCTTGTCTTGACCGGCCAGCAGGATTTCGGGACGACCGTCGCCGTCGAGGTCGCGGCGGGTGGCCACGCAGAAATCGCCGGACTGGCAGTGCCGCAGTTGTCCGTCGGAGTTGCCGGTGGCGATGAACCGGGCCGGGAGGGCGGTTCCGGCGGGCCACATCTCGATGATGATGGGGAAGCGGGCCTCGTCGGACATGATGACGTCGTAATAGCGGTTCGTCTGAGCCAGTACGGCCTTGGCCAGCCTCGCCACAGTGGCGTCGGTCGAGCGCGCCAGCCGCGCCAGCGCGGCCTGACCCGCCTTGCCGCTTTCGAAGCGCAGGAAGCGGTAGTCGAATTTGTCGGCGGCGACGGCGCCGCGTTCCAGCCGGGCGACCTGGTCCGTGACCGAGAGGCGGGCGGGGTCCAGCAGGGGGCTGAACAGGGCCAGGATGGCGACCACCGCGCCGATGGCCCCGATCAGATTGGTCCGCTCGAGCGGGCGCATCCAGTCGCGCCCGGCCGCCAAAGTGCCGAGGGAGGCCCAGGCATAGCCGCCCGCATGGATCGCTCCCACGACGGTGCAGGCCCCGGCGATGATCCGGTCCGGCGTGAGACCGTACTGGCCGACACGCAGCGACAGCCCCCAGACCGCGATCACGATCAGCGGCGTCAGCAGCAGGGCGGCCACGCGCACGGCATGGCGCAGAACCAGCGGCGGCAGGTTGTCGGGCCGTCCGTCCTGATAGGCGGTGTTGATCAGGACGATGAGCGCACCCGACGCGGCCAGCACGAGGGCCGTGGCATTGCCCGTCTCCCACAACCCGTCCAGCCCGGTGAAAGGCAGGGCGGCCAGAAAGCCCGCGACCAGCACCGTCATGACCAGCAGCAGCCACGACAGCAGCATAAGCCCGACCGTCCGGACGCCCCGGATCAGGCCGTCGCGGACATCGGTCAGGTGCACGGCGATGGCGAAGACGACGAAATTGACCGGTATCCAGAACCAGTCCTCGCGCATCAGGTCCTCGAGGAAGTCGAGGCCGATGACCTTGAACAGGGCCGATCCGAGGGTCAGCAGAATCCAGAACACGCCGGTGAAGGCGACCGAGAGCGCCAGCTGGACCCCCGCCTTCCAGGCAGTGTCGAAATAGGCCGGGAAGGAGGCGATCCAGCGCCGCTCGTGATCGGCCGGAGCCACCAGATGGTGGGCGATGAACAGGGCGGCGCCGGTGAACAGGATCACCGGGGCCGACAGGAAGGGCGCGTTGCGCAGGGTCTCCGCGCTCTGGCGGGCGATGTCATGCAGGCCGAGCAGGGCCAGGGCGGTTCCCGCGACCAGGGTCCAGATCAGCAGGGTCCGCAGCCGCAGCCGCCCGACGCCGGCCAGCAGCACCAGCGGCAGAAAGGCGGTCACCAGCAGCAAAGGGCCGAACAGCATCGGCTGGGTCGCCGGCCAGGTCATCGCCTCCTGATCGGCGGATCGTTGCAGCGCATAGACGCCGAAGCCCTGGATCAGGCCGATCCCCAGCCGGATCGGACCCAGCAGGGGCGAGGTGCCGCCGCCGAGGCTGTCGCGGCCGGTCGCCTCGGTGGTGTCGGTCGTACCGCTCATGACAAATTCCCTGCGACTGTCCGCATCTGGCCCGTTTCGGCACCGCTTGGGAAGGGGCGGGGATTGCCGGATCGGATAGCCGATGTTACATTTCGGCTATCCGGAGGTTGCCTTGGCTTTCCACGTTAGAGACGAAACGACCGACACGCTGGTGCGGCGACTGGCCGAACAGCGCGGCGTCGGATTGACGGAGGCCGTGCGACTGGCGGTCGAGGCCGAACTGGAAAGGCGCGATGACGAGTTCGAGGTCAGGGATCGGCGCGCTCGCGCCATCCTTGGCGAGATCGATGCCCTGCCCCGGACAGGCTTGAAGGCGGACAAGGCGTTCTTCGACGATATGTCTGGCGACTGATGTTTATCGACGCCTCGGCTCTTTGCGCCGTCCTGCTGGATGAGCCCGACCGGGAAATATTCTATGAGCGTATCATGGGTCCCGCCCCGCTGAAGCTCACGTCGCCCGTCGCGGTCTGGGAGACGACGCGCGCGATCGTCAGAAACGCGCTCGGCGAACCAGAATGGGCGAAAGCACGGGTCGAAGCCTTTCTGGATGCCGCCCAGGTCGACAGGGTGACGATCGGGCCGGTCGAACAGGCCCTGGCAATCGAGGCCTTTGACCGGTTCGGCAAGTTGCGCCACCCGGCGGCGCTGAACATGGGTGACTGTTTCGCCTACGCATGCGCGCGCAGCCACGAGGTCCCGCTGCTGTTCAAGGGCGACAACTTTTCCCGGACGGACATCGAGTCTGCCCTGACCCGTTGATTTCCGGCCCGATCCCTGTATAGAGCGCGGATTCTCCGTCATGGCCCAGTGCCGTGGCGGTCCTGTCCGAGAACTTCGGGGCGTGGGGGCCACCCACGCCATAAATGCCAGAGAGCCCTCTGGTGCCGTGGGGAGATGGGGATGCAGACGACGCCAGACGTTCCGGTATCCGGACGTCGGGGTTCGAGCTTCCTTCGGACATTACGACCGGCCTGAACGCTGTGCAGCGATGCGCGGTGGCTTGGCCACAGCAAAATCCTCGGATTTTGCTGAGTTCCCATGGGAGCATTCCAAGGAATGCTCCTGTGTCGTCGGGAATAAGCCCGGCGGCGAATACAGACTGGAGACCGCAATGGACCGCGCACAAAAAGCCGAGTCGATCGAGACGCTCAAGGGCGTCTTCGCCGACGCGGGCGCCGTGGTCGTGACCCATAACCTGGGTCTGACCGTTGCGGACATGGAAGATCTGCGTGGACGTCTTCGCAAAGAAGGCGGCACGTTCAAGGTGGTCAAGAACCGCTTGGCGCTCAAAGCGCTCGAAGCCGACGAAGGCAGCGACTACCACGGCCTGTTCAAGGGTCCCGTGGGCATCGCCTATGCCGACGATGCGGTGACGGCCGCCAAGGTCACCGCTGAATACGCCAAGGCCAACGACAAGTTCGTCGTTCTGGGCGGCTTCATGGGTGACAAGATTCTGGACGCGAAGGGCGTGGACGTTCTGTCCAAACTGCCGTCGCTGGATCAGATCCGCGCCTCGTTCCTCGGCCTGCTCAACACGCCCGCGACCCGTATCGCCGGTGTGGTTCAGGCCCCGGCGGCCCAACTGGCCCGGGTGTTCAACGCCTATGCCACCAAGGACGCCGCGTAAGCGACATCGCCTCTTTCATCTCCGCACACTTTCTCTGAACCCCATCCCTCCGAAGGAATCACCACAATGGCCGACCTGTCCAAAATCGTCGAAGACCTGTCCAAACTGACCGTCCTCGAAGCCGCCGAACTGTCCAAGCTGCTGGAAGAAAAGTGGGGCGTCAGCGCCGCTGCTCCGGTCGCCATGGCCGCTGCCGGCGGCGGCGCCGCCGCTCCGGTCGAAGCTGCCGAAGAGCAGACCGAGTTCACCGTCGTCCTGATGTCCGGCGGGGACAAGAAGATCAACGTCATCAAGGAAGTCCGTGGCGTGCGTTCGGACCTGGGTCTTAAGGAAGCCAAGGACCTGGTTGAAGGCGCTCCGCAGAACGTCGTCGAGAACGTCTCCAAGCAGAACGCCGACGAAGTCGCCAAGAAGCTGACCGAAGCCGGCGCGTCCGTCCAGATCAAGTAAAAAGACTTGTTGGTTGCCCTATCGCCCTTCGGGCTACTTGAGGGCCGCGATCGG
>JBBQTX010000076.1:0-8492 GCA_038234475.1 Caulobacterales bacterium
ACCTCCCGCCCTTGTGGGCATAGGCCTGTGTGCCACGCGTGATGACCCGGTCATAGGGGTTGACCGCGTCGATGGCGATGTCGTCGGCACCCTTCAGCCGGTCGTAGATCGGACCGAACTCCTGCAGCGTCTCGCGCTTCAGTGTCTCGATCGAATCAATTACGAAATAGACCTGCTGGAAGTCGTCGATCCGGTACAGCGTCCGCATCACCCGTTCGAGGTCAAAGCCGATCCGGTTCGGGGACGGGTCCTCCAGCGAGAAGACGCTCTCGGTTGCCGACGACACGATGCCCGCGCCATAGATGCGCAGGCCCCCTGGGTCCTGCATCAGACCGAACTCGACCGTGTACCAATAGAGCCGGGCGAGATTCTGCAGCATGCCCAGCGACGCCGCCCGCTGCCCGCCCTTGCCATAGGCCTCCATATAGGCGGCGAAATCGGGGTCGCTGAGCATCGGCACATGGCCGAAGACATCATGAAAGATGTCCGGCTCCTGCAGATAGTCCAGCTGGTCGGGCTTGCGGATGAACTGTCCCGACGGGAAGCGCCGGTTGGCCAGATGGTCGAAGAAGACCTCGTCCGGCACCAGTCCGGGGACGCATACGACCGTCCAACCGGTCAAGGCCTGGAGCTTGGGGTTCATAACCGCGAAATCAGGGATGCCGCCGGTGTTCAGGTCTAGCGCCGTCAGTCCCTTCATGAAGACGTCGGCGGCGCGGCCCGGCAGGATCTTCATTTGCCGCGCGTACAGTGTGTCCCAGGTCCGGTGCCCGGTTTCGGTGTAGGCGGCCCAGTCCTGTGGAATGGTCCAATCGGAGGCCGCGCCCTCGGGCGGGTGGTCGAACACGTGCTCGAAGTCGGACATGGAGCGCTCCTGCTGTCGACGGGCTCTGACGGACCCTTGCGGACAATCTAGGCCCGGCCGTCGGCCCGCGCCAGCGTCAGTGGATCGAGCAGGCGCGGGGCGCAAGCCGACCCTTGGAATCGGAGGTGAACCAGCGGTCCTCGGCTTCTGGCGTCAGGGCGGACGACTCTGGATCGCGCTCCAGCGACCCCTCGGCGGCATAGGCGATGAAGCCGCCCTCCGGACCGATCGCCAGCACCTGATAAAACGGCTGATCGGGCGAGATCTGGCCCGTGTCGCCGGGGCGGCCGGCGAAGGAGGCGTCGATGTCGATCACCATGCCACGGAACGCGCCGTCGTTGTGACGGACGATCTGGCCGAGACCGAATTTGGCGAAGCTCTCATAGGTCATGCGCCCAAGATACGGGGCCCGACCTGAGCGCGATCCGTCCGTCCTGTTCATTTTCGCGACAGACCCGCTTGGCGCGGATCAACTCCCGGGTCTAGGTTGTTCGGGACGGGCGCCGCTTTGGACCGCCCACCTCGAAAGATTCGGCCCATGCCGGAGACCGACGACGCGCCCCGGCGCGACGACCGGTCCCAGCGTACCGGGTCCAGCGGCCAGCGTGCCCGTAGCGGCGCCACCGATGGATCGGGAACGTCAGGTCGTGAGGCGCCCCTGTTCGGCGCGCTCGACCTCGGGACCAACAACTGTCGGCTGTTGATCGCCAAACCGGCGCGGGACGGCTTTCGCGTGGTCGATTCCTTCAGCCGCATCGTCCGTCTTGGTGAAGGCCTGTCGCGTACCGGACGGCTCGATGACGACGCCATGGAACGGGCCTACGAAGCCCTGGTTCTATGCGGCGAACGGGTGGCCAGAAAGGGCGTCGAACCTTCGCGCCTGATGGCCGTGGCAACCCAGGCCTGTCGCCAGGCCGACAACGGAGCCGCCTTTATCGAACGCGTCCGGGTCGGCACGGGGCTGAAACTGCGGATCATCGATCCCGTTGAAGAGGCTGGACTGGCCGTCGAGGGTTGCCTGAATCTGTTCGACCGGTCGGCCGAGGCGGTTCTGGTGGTGGATGTCGGAGGCGGCTCGACCGAGCTGAGCTGGCTGAAGAAGACTGGCGATGAGTTCGTGCTGCAGGGCTGGATGTCGGCGCCGGTCGGCGTTGTCACCCTCGCAGAGCGGCACCCCGAGCCAGAGGGATCGCTGGACGCGTGGTACGAGGCCATGGTGGCCGACATGGGCCAGGCCATCGCCGAGGCCCCGGTGAACCCGGCCCTGCGCGAGTTGTTCGTCGCCGGCCGCGCCCATATGGTCGGGACCTCGGGGGCGATCACCAGTCTCGCGGGCATTCATCTGGGCCTGCGCCGCTATCAGCGGAACCTGGTCGACGGCCTGTGGATGACGCGGGCCGACTGTGAGGCCGCCGCGAACACGCTGAAACGCCTCGGCCCGACTGGGCGGGCGGCGGAATCCTGCATCGGGCCGGACCGGGCCGATCTGGTCCTGGCCGGAGCCGCGATCATGGAAGCCATCCAGCGGGCCTGGCCGTCGGAACGGGTGCGCGTCGCCGATCGCGGCCTGCGCGAAGGCCTGTTGCTGCAACAGATGCGCGCGGACCGGAAGCCGAGGCGTCGCCGGCGCCGCGGCAAGACCGGTCAGCCGCCGGCGACCTGAACCGGCAACGATATATCGCAGACCGAGAAATCCGCGCCACGCGCCGCGCGCGAGGACTCGACCAGGGCGCGGAATCGCGGCGAGTCGGTGGCCAGCACCTGGACCGACGGTCGCTCGTCCTCCGGGATCGCCGCCGCAACCCGCACCCGCGTCATCCGGTCGGGCTCGGCCGTGGCCATCATGCCGTTTTCGCCGTCGCCGACCGTCAGGCTGCGCACGACGTCCAGTCCCGAAACCGTCATGCCCCAGATCGAATAGCGCTTGTCGAGCGCCGGATAGGCCTGGCGCATGATGAAGAATTGGCTGTTGGCGGTATCGTTGCCCTCGTCCCGCGCCATGCCCGCCACGCCCGGACAGTAAAGTCCCCAGGCGTGGACCTTGCCGTCGGCTGTCAGGGCGAAGGCCGAATCTGGCTGGGTCTGCACCGGCAGCGAATGGAAGAACCCGACGCGCGCGCCGGACGGTTCCGCGACGGCGGCATAGGGCAGGGTCGGTTCGCGGCGGAAGGTGAACTCGCCCTTCAGGTCCGGATAGGGGCTCTGGCCCTCGCCATTACCCAGCGGATCGCCGGTCTGGGCCATAAACCAGTCGATTACCCGGTGCCACGGCACGCCGTCGTAGAAGCCGCGCCCGGCCAGAAGCCGGATGCGCTCGACATGAAGAGGCGCGACCTCCGGGGTCAGTTCGACCATTATGCGGCCGCGCGTCGTGTCGATGACCAGCAGGTTTTCGGCAAGGACGGTCCGCCATTCAGCCGCCGGAACGGTTGTCCGCGGGGTCTGCGGCGGGGGCACACCGCCGGCGTCCTGGGCCAGGGCCGGCGCACCGGCCAGGGTCAGCAAGGCTGCTGCGACAAGGATCCGCTTCATTCATCTCTCCCAAGGTGGATCAGCCGCCTACGACCTCGACCGGAGGCTGAATGTCGCAAATCGTAAACCGGGGACCCAGCTCGGTCCGGGTCCGCTCGAGCAGGGACGCGAAGGCCGGGGCGCCGGTGTTCATCACCCGGACCGACGGCCGCTGGCCCTCCGGCATGGCGGCGGCCGTACGGGTACGGACCATGATGTCCGGATCGGTCACCCGGCCATTCTCGGCCTGCGACCCCTTCTTCAGCGCATTGACCACGTCCAGCCCGGCGACCACGCGGCCGAACGGCGTATAGCTTCCGTTCAGGGTGTCGTTCGGGGCCATCATCAGAAAGAACTGGCTGTTGGCGCTGTCCGGGTTCTCGCCAGTGCGCGCCATGCCGGCCACGCCGGAGCAGAACAGGCCATAGGCTGCGGTCTTGAAGTCGGCGGTGACCATCATCTGGGCGTCCGGCTGGGTGATCACCGGTACCGAACCGATCAGGCCCTGCTGGCCGGTCGACCCCATGATCACGCTGGTGAACCCCGCGTCGCGGCCGCGCCGAAAGGCGAATTCCCCGGCCAGATCGGGCAGGTCGCTGCCGCCGCCGCCGGTTCCGAGCGGA
The DNA here is from genome assembly GCA_038234475.1 of Caulobacterales bacterium. Lineage (GTDB taxonomy): Bacteria > Pseudomonadota > Alphaproteobacteria > Caulobacterales > Caulobacteraceae > Brevundimonas. The sequence continues at coordinate 4,000 of JBBQTX010000076.1, forward strand.
TCGCCGGTCTGCGCCATGAATCCGTCAAGCACGCGGTGGAATTTAAGGCCGTCGTAGAAGCCCTGATCCGCCAGCGTCCGGACACGCCCGACCGCCTGGGGTGCCATTCGCGGCTCCAGCTCGACCAGCACCCGTCCCTTGGCCGTATCGATGACCAGAAGGTTTTCGGGGGCCACGGTGCGCCATCCGGCGTCGGCGGCGGGGGCCTGGGCCGCGACCGGACCGGCGACGGAGAGGAGCACCAGCGAAAACGCGCCGGCCGTGACGATCCTGAAACTCATTCTATTCCTTGACCCTGGCCCGCACCATTTCGGCGACTGCGGGACTGACGAAACTGTCGATCGCGCCGTCCAGACGAGCGATTTCCTTGACCAGCCGCGAGGCGATCGCCTGGTGGCGCGGGTCGGCCATCAGAAAAACCGTCTCGATGTCGGCATTGAGGCGCTGGTTCATGGCCGTCATCTGGAATTCGTATTCGAAGTCGGCGACCGCCCGCAGGCCACGCACGATGATGCTGGCGTCCAGCTCCTCGGCAAAATGCATCAGCAGGCTGGAGAAGGGCCGGACCTCGACCCGCGCGCCCAGACCCGCGACTTCGGCCCGCACCATCCCGACCCGCTCGTCGGTGGTGAACATCGGCCCCTTGTCGTCATTGCGGGCCACGCCGATCACCAGCCGGTCGACCAGCTTCACGGCCCTGCCGATGATGTCCATATGCCCGTTGGTGACGGGGTCGAACGTGCCCGGATACAGGCCGATGCGCATGGCGTTACTCCCCCGCCTTTCCAGCGGTCTAGCAGGTGCGAACGGGATGGCCTAGATCGCCTGCGCCGGGTTGGAAGCCCATGCCGCATGCAGCCGTTCGATCAGATCGGGCGCGGTCGCCAGCACCCGCTCGCCGATGGCTGACACGGCGCAGGCCGGGGTCGCGCTGTTGCAGATGAAGGCCGCGTCGAAGCGGTCCAGATCCGTCCGTGCGACCGGCTCGGCCCCGCCCGTCAGCCCGACCCGCTCCAACCCGTTTTGCAGGAGGGACTGGGTTACGCCGGACAGCATGGGGGCCCGGGGCCAGGTGACATGCTCGCCTCGCACCAGCCCGATGTTCCACAGACTGCCCTCCGACACCCGGCCGTCCGGATAGACGAACAGGGCGTCGTCGAATCCCGCGGCCCGCGCAGCGCGGCGCGCGCGGATCAGGCCGAAGGTGGCGGCGTGTTTGAGATGCGCCGCCTCGCGGGCATAGGTCTGGACCTGCAGCCGCAGGGACTGCGCCAGCGGCGAACCCGGCGGGTAGACCGCAGTCATGACCTGGGGCACTCCATGCCAGTCGGGCGTTCGCGCGCCGAGGGCGGACGAGAACAGGCTGACCCTCAGCCAGCACGCGTCACGGTCGGCCACCGCGCGCCGCATCAGCTCGCGCAGGCTGGCCTCGCCGACCGCCTCACCGAACAGCTCCACGGCCGAGGCCTCCAGCCGCGCCAGATGCAGGTCCAGGCCACGCACGGCACCGTCCTCGACGCGGAACGAGGTGTAGGCACCGTAGTTGACCAAGGCGAGCTGGGTCAGAATTTCCGTCGTGGCAGGCAGGCCGTCGATGGCAATTTGGAGAGCCATGCTCATGGATCACCCGAACGGGGACAGGGGTCAACGGTACTAATGTAGCTTGACAAAAAGAATATGTATCATGGTTATAGATACGTCGGATACAGACAGGTACGTCAATGACCGTTTATGCTCCACTCGAATCCTTCCTCGCCCGGACGGCCGCCCCGATCGTGACACTGAACTACAATGACATAGAACGCGTGCTGGGCCGCCCCCTTCCGCCGTCGGCCAAGGGTGACCATCGCCGCCAGTGGTGGGCGAATACAGACACCCACAGTCAGGCCAAGGCCTGGCTGAGAGCAGGTCGCAAGGCGACTTTGGACTTCAATCGCGATCAGGTGACGTTTTCGAAACAGGACATCGTATCGACTGTCGTGGCCGGTGATCTCGTCGTGCGCATCGACGCCCTCAAGCCCACGGCACTCCGGATGCTTGAGGATATCGCCGAGGAGAACGGGCTCGATCTGGGGGCCGCTATGGCGGTGTTCATCAACCAGGCTGCAAAGGCTCGTCGCGAGGCAACCCTCGATTGGTTCGCCGCCCACACCACCCCCTCGTCCGCTACGAGCGTCGATCTGATTCGCCAGGATCGCGATGCGCGTTGATCGCGTCGTTGACGCATCGGTGTTGGGCGCGGCTTTCTTCAATGAGACGGCGTCCAGATCGGCGCGCGTGTGGCTGGGTGAGGATCTGCGCCTGATCGCGCCGGACTTGTTGTGCATCGAACTGGCGAGTATCGCCGCCAAAAAAGTCTGGCGTGGCGAGGCTTCGGCCGAGGTCGGGGAAAAGGCCGTCGCGTCGGTGAGGGATTTCGTTTCCGAGCTGGCGCCGATGGACGACCTGGCCGGCCGTGCCTTCGCGCTCGCTGCGGCCCATCGATTTTCGGCCTATGACGCAGCCTACCTGGCCCTCGCCGAGACGCGAGGCGTACAGATGGTCACGCTGGATCACCGGCTGGCCGACCGCGCGGAAGCGGTCGGCCTGGGGGCATTGGTTGAGCGGTTGACGGGCTGAATTCAGGAAGCTCCGCCCTCGTCGCTCCTCTCGATCTCACCGTCCCCACCGCTGTCCGGCAACCGCTCCACCGACACCACCTTCTCGCCCTCGGCGGTACGGAAGATGGTGACGCCCTGGCTGGTGCGGCCGACGATGCGGACCTGGCCGACCGGGGTGCGGATCATCTGACCACCCGAGGTGACCAGCAGCAGTTCATCGCCGTCCTCGATCGGGAATGACGCCGTGAGACGCGTCCCGGCGCGACCGCCGAGGCCATGGGCCGTCAGACCCTGACCGCCCCGGCCGGTCCGGCGGTATTCGTAGGCCGAAGAGCGTTTTCCAAAGCCCGTCTCGGTCACCGTCAGGATGAACTGTTCGGCGGCCCCCAGTTCGGCGATCCGCTCGACGCCGAGGATGGCATCGCCGGTGACCTCATCGTCCGCCTCGACCGGTGTCGTCGTCTCGTCCTCGCCCTCTCCGGTGGCGCGGCGCATGGCGGTGGCGTGTTTGACATAGGCCGCGCGCTCGTCCGGCGTCGCGTCGACGCGGCCCAGCACCGCCATGGAGATGACCGCGTCGTCCTTCTGCAGGCGGACGCCGCGCACGCCCGTCGAATCCCGGCCCTTGAACACCCGGACGTCGTCGGCCTTGAAGCGGATGGCGCGACCCAGGGCGGTCGTCAGCATGACGTCGTCCTCGGCGGTGCACAGGGCGACGCCGACCATGTGGTCGCCGTCTTCCAGCTTCATGGCGATCTTGCCGGCCCGGTTGACGGTGGCGAAGTCACTGAGCTTGTTGCGGCGCACGTCGCCGGAGCGGGTGGCGAACATGATGTCGTAGTTGGCCCAGTCCGCCTCGTCTTCCGGCAGGGGCAGGACGTTCATGATCGAATCGCCCGGCTCGATCGGCAGCAGATTGACAAAGGCCTTGCCGCGCGACGTCGGCCCACCCAGCGGCAGCCGCCAGGTCTTCAACTTGTAGGCCTTGCCGTTGGTGGCGAAGAACAGCACCGGCGTGTGGGTCGAGACGGAGAAGACGCCGACGATCGCGTCCTCGTCCTTCATCGTCATGCCCGACTTGCCCTTGCCGCCGCGGTGTTGGGTCCGATAGGCGTTCAGCGCCACCCGCTTGACGTAGCCGCCGTGGGTCACGGTCACGACCATGTCCTCGCGCGGGATCAGGTCCTCGTCTTCGAGCTCGAAATCGCCGTCGCCGATCAGGGTACGGCGTGGCACGGCGAATTCGCCCTTCACCAGCAGCAGGTCTTCGCGGATGATGGCGATGATGTTGGCCCGGTCCGACAGAATGGTCAGATGACCCTGGATGGTGTCGGCCAGACCCCTCGCCTCGGCGAAGATGTCGTCGCGGCCCAGTCCGGTCAGGCGGCTCAGCGTCAGGCCGAGGATCGCCCGGGCCTGCTCGTCGGTCAGGTTCAGCTTGTCGCCATCGACCAGCATCGAGCGCGGATCGGCGATCAGTTCGATCAGGGCGATCATGTCGCCGACGGGCCAGCTCTTGGCCTGCAGACGCTCGCGCGCCTCGGCCGGATCGGCCGAGCTGCGGATGATGTGGATGACCTCGTCGATATTGGCCACGGCCACGGCCAGACCGACCAGCACATGGCCGCGGTCGCGGGCCTTGGCCAGTTCGAATTTCACCCGGCGGACCACGACCTCTTCGCGGAACTCGAGGAAGGCTTCCAGCAGCTGGCGCAACCCCATCTGGATCGGACGCCCGTGGTTCAGCGCCAGCATGTTGACGCCGAACGAGCTCTGCATCGCGGTAAAGCGCCAGAGCTGGTTCAGAACCACATCGCCGGACGCGTCGCGCTTGAGCTCGATCACCATCCGCATGCCGTCACGGTCTGATTCGTCGCGGACGTCAGAAATACC
>JBBQTX010000077.1:0-8479 GCA_038234475.1 Caulobacterales bacterium
ATGGGCTCGGCCTATCTGGACCTCGCGGCCAAGGCCGGCGACGGCAATGCCCGGCAGCTGCAGCAGGTCTTCGCCGAACAGATTTCGGCGCAGGATCAGGGCGCGGTGGAAGTGGCGAAGGCGGCCTGGCTGCGGGAACACGGCATTCCACGCTGAGACACCGTCAGATCGACAAACACACCACCTGCGCGACCCTGAGCTCACGACGCAGTTCGTCGGCAACCAGACCATAATTGTCGACGGTGATGGTCCGGCCGGTCAGGGGCTCATCCGGAGCTTGCACGCCCCGGACCGCGGGGCCGAAGGTGTCGGGCGACGTGGTGTAGATGCGACCCCGGCGGGGGCTCTCGGCGATGGTGACGCCGATGGCGCGGCCCTGACGGTCCAGCACCGGTGCCCCGGACAGGCCGGCCAAGGTGCCGCCAAGGCCTGCGGTGCGTCCGACCTCGGCCCAGGCCAGGATGGGTTCGTCACGTTGTCCACGGCCTCTCACTCTCAAGGTCTCGCGGCCGAGCAGGCGCGAAGTGACCTCTCCGGCGCGGGCTTGGGGATAGCCGGGATGGAAGGCGCGCTGACCCTCGCGCAGGCTCTGAACCGGCAGGATGGGGACCGCGTCCGCGCCCCCCTCGGTCAGCAGCACGGCGATGTCGGCGCGAGGGGCCAGACGCACGTCGGCGGCCACCGCCCGACCGCCGCCGATCAGGATGGCCGGACGGCGGCAGCCCTCTACCACGTGCCGGGCGGTGACCCATCGGCCCGAGCGGGCGATCGAAAAGGCCGTGCCGGACGCCGGCTGGAACGGAATATCGGGGGCATTGACCGTCACCGCCGGGTCGAACGGAGTTACGGGGCCCAGCAGCGCGCCCTCAGCCTCATCCGGCGGCGACGGAGCGGGCGGGGCGTCGGCGTTCTCGCGCCCGTTCAGCGACCAGAACAGCAAAGCACCGAGGACCAGGGCGTAAATCAGCCAGTCGGGGGGTCTGGGCAAGCCCATCGGCTCAACCCGTCAGGGCGGCGGCGAGGATCAGGGCAGTCGACAGCTTGGCCCCGACCAGCAGGACAGCGGCAGCGATCTCGCCTTCCTTGATGCGCTGGGGCAGGCCGGTCAGCAGCATGTCGACGAGGCGGAAGGCCAGCAGTTGCAGCACCACCGTGGCCACGCCCCAGATGGCGATGTCCCGGATCGAGGTCGAGACGCTGAGGCTGACCGCCAGCGGAATCGCCAGGCCGACCAGAACGCCGGAGAGGGCGACGGCGGCGGCGGCGTTGCCCTCGCGGATCAGGGCGATCTCCTTCCATGGGGTCAGAAGGGCGTAAAGGGCCGCGCCGACGAACATCAGCGCCAGGGTCACGCCCAGATGGGCGAGCGTGGTCGGAAAGCCGGTGGCAAAGGCCTGAACCTCGGCGCTTTCCAGCATGGTGGAGAGGGACGGGGATTCCATGTTGATCCGACAGCCAGAGACAATCGGTGATTGCCCGGTTTTCGTGCGCCTCCGCAAGCGCGCGCCGGCCACAGTCGGTCAAGATTGGTGTCAGGGTGTGTCGAACCTTCAGGCTTCGGCCTGTGCCGCCTTGCGCAGCGTCGACGCCCGGACCTTTTCGCTCTCGGACTTCAGCTGGCCGCAGGCGGCGAGGATGTCGCGGCCGCGCGGGGTGCGGATGGGCGAGGCGTAGCCTGCCTTGTTGAGGATGGCCGCGAACCGTTCGATGGTCTTCCAGTCCGAGCATTCGTAGTCGGTGCCCGGCCACGGATTGAACGGGATCAGATTGACCTTGGCCGGAATGCCTTCGATCAGCTTGAGCAGGGCGCGCGCCTCGTCGGGGCTGTCGTTGATGCCATTCAGCATCACATACTCGAATGTCACCCGCCGGGCGTTGGAAAGGCCCGGATAGGCACGGATGCCGGCCATCAGCTGGTCCAGCGGGTATTTCTTGTTCAACGGCACCAGCACGTCGCGCAAGGCGTCGTTGGTGGCGTGCAGGCTGATCGCCAGCATGGCCTGGGTGCGGGTCCCCAGTGGCTCCAGCTGCGGCACGACGCCCGAGGTCGAGACGGTGATGCGGCGGCGCGACAGGGCGATGCCCTCATTGTCCGAGATGATGTCGATGGCGTCGGCGACCTGGTCCGGATTGTAGAGCGGCTCGCCCATGCCCATGAAGACGATGTTGGACAGGCGGCGGTCTTCTTTCGGCGAGGGCCATTCCTCCAGGTCGTCGCGGGCGACCTGGACCTGGGCCACGATCTCGGCGGCGGTCAGATTGCGGACCAGCGCCTGGGTGCCCGTGTGGCAGAAGGTACAGTTCAGGGTGCAGCCGACCTGCGACGAGACACAAAGGGCACCGGCGCGGCCGACGTCGGGGATGTAGACGGTCTCGATCTCGATGCCCGGGGCGGTGCGGATCAGCCATTTGCGGGTGCCGTCCTGCGACACCTGCCGCTCGACGATCTCGGGGCGGGCGAGGGTGAAGGCGGCGGCCAGTTTCGCTTGGGTGTCCTTGGCGACATTGCTCATCGCCGCGAAGTCGGTGACGCCGAAATGATGGATCCAGCCCCAGACCTGCGAGGCCCGCATCTTGGACTTCTCGGGCGGGCAGATGTCGGCGTCGATCAAGGCTTGTCGCAGGCCCGCACGCGTCAGACCGGAAAGGTTGACGGGGGCGGTCGGCTTTGCGGTCGTGCGCGAGAGGTCGAGCGTGAGGCTCAAGGGTCAGTCCTGCAGGAGAGGGAGGCGCGGCTTATACCACAGATCGGGAAGGATTTAAGGCGGGCGGTTGCGGCGGATGATCAACGGTGTTGCACTGGCGGAATGCGATATGTGCTGATCATCAGCCCTGAACCGCTCGAAATCGATCCTGGTGCCGGTGCGGGCAACGCGGGAGGCGTGGCTGGACGGTCTCCACGACTGAAGACCGCCTAGTCCGCCTCGTCCTCGATCTCATCGATCCGGTCGTCGTCCAGCCCGAAATGGTGGCCGATCTCATGGATCAGGACGTGGGCGATGATCTCGGCCAGACCCACGTCGCCGCGCTCGCACCATTCGTCGAGGATCGGGCGGCGGTAGAGGAAGATGCGGCTGGCCTCGGCCGCCGGCCCCATTTGATCGCGCAGGCCGATGTCGACGCCGTAATACAGGCCGGTCAGTTCGAACGGGTCCTTCATCTCCATCATCGCCAAGGTCTCGTCGTCGGCGAAGTCGTCGATGCGGATCACCACCTCGCCCGCCAGCGAGCGGAACGGTTCAGGCAGGGCCTCGAACGCCTCGCGCGCCAGCCGGGCGAAGTCGTCGAGCGAGGGGGCGGGTTGGTCGGTCCAGTCGGTCATTCGGCCATGGGGCGGGGGTGAAGAGTGCGAGTGAGCAGGGGGTGAGCAAGACCGCGCCGCCGTCGATACCTCGGCTCACCGCTCGCTCACTAGCACTATTCACCAGCACCCTGCCGCGTCTCTCACCCCTCGCCTCCCGCCCCCCTTCAGGTATGGTTACCGAATCAGGGCGCGGGAGCTGAACGACACGATGGCCGAGGCCGACATCGCCTATGTCGCGACCGCGGGCGCAGCGGGGCTCGCTCTGGCGCTCAGCGCCTGGGCGGCGAGACTGCGCGGACGGCTGGCGCAGCGTCATCGCCGGGCCGAGGCCGATCTGGCCCTCGCCCGCATCGATCTGGCCGCGCGCGACGGGGCCATGACCGCCTTCGAGGACGTGCGGCTGGCCCTAAGCCCCGACCGCCAGACCCGCCGGCTTGGCGCGCCCGAGGTCTGGAGCGCCCTGATCCGCGACCTGGTCCCCGATCCGGCCCATGAAGAGCCGGAGACGGACCCGGCCATGGTCGTGCTGGACGCCGTACGCGCCGCCGCCGGCCCCCGGCTGGACGCCCTGATCGACCGGGGCGAGGCCTTCGACGCGGTGCTGGAAAGTGCCGGTGGAGCCTGGACGGTCGAGGGGCGGTCGTCGGCCGGCGCGGCCTGGCTGCGGTTGTCGCGGCTCGCCCTGGTCGGCACGGCGACCGAGAGCGGCCTGGGTCTGCTGGCCGATTCCTATCCGGCCCCGACCTGGATCACCGACGCTGCTGGCCGACTGGCCTGGGCCAACAAGGCGTGGCTGGCCGAGATGAAGGCCGACAGCGTCGGGGACGCGCGCGAGCGGACCCTGAGCTTCGATCGCGGGGTCGACGCCATCGTCGCCGACGCGGGCCGCACGCACCAACGTCAGGAGGGCTTCCGTTGGACCACGGGCGGGGGTCGTCGGCGCGCGTGGCGGATCTTCGCCGAACCGGTGCAGGGCGGAGCGGGCGCGGTGCTGGCGTTCGCCCTGGACATGACCGAGGCCGAGGAGACGCGCGACACCCTGCGCCGCCACGTCGAGGCCCATGACGAGACGCTGAACCATCTGGCCGACGCGGTCGCCATCTTCGGGCCGTCCAAGCGGCTGGCCTTCCACAACACCGCTTTCCAGAGCCTGTTCAATCTCGACCCCGCCTGGCTGGACGAGCGACCCACCCACGCCGAGCTGCTGGACCGGCTGCGCCAGCGCCGTCTGCTGCCCGAGGTTATCGACTATGCCGGCTGGAAGGCCGTGGAGCTGGACTTCTACGGGGCCCCGGAAGCCGCGCCCGACGACAGCTGGTCCCTGCCGGACGGGCGGACGCTGCGGGTCGTGCGCCAGCCCCACCCGCAGGGCGGCGTCCTGCTGCTGTTCTCGGACATGACCGACGAGCTGAAGCTGCGCAGCCGGTTCAACGCCCAGATCCAGGTCCAGACAGCCACCCTCGACAAACTCAACGACGCGGTCGCCGTGTTCGGCTCGGACGGCCGCATCCGTCTGCACAATGAGGCCTTCGAGACCTTCTGGGGCGTGACCGGCGAGGCGCTGGACGCGGCCGGGGAGTTCGACGCCATCGCCGCCCTGTGTCAGTCGACCATGCCCGATCCAGCCCTTTGGCTGGGGCTGAAGGCACGGGTGGCCGATCCCGATCCCGAAAGCCGGGTGCCGATCTCGGGCGAGGGCCGCACGTCCGATGGACGGATCGCCTCATGGCAGACCCGGCCCCTGCCCGACGGCGCCACCCTGGTCGCCTTTTCCGACGTCACGGCCCGGCGCGGCCTCGAACAGGCGCTGGCGGCCAAGGCTGCGGCGCTGGACGAAAGCACCGCCCTCAAGCGCGAGTTCGTGGGCAGTGTCTCGTACGAACTGCGCACCCCCCTGACCACCATCGTCGGCTATTCCGAGCTGCTGGAGATGCAGGCCGACCTGCCCGAGCGCAGCCGCCAGCACGCCGGGGCCATCCGCATCGCCGCCAGTCAGTTGGCCCGCTCCATCGACGACGTGCTGGACATGGCCCAGATCGACGCCGGCGAGATGGAACTGTCCCTCGGCGACGTCCGGGTCCGCGACCTGCTGGACGATGCAGCAGCCCGGGTGCGCGAGCGGGTCGAAGGGCGGGGCGCGACCCTGTCCATCGTCTGCCCGGCCGGCCTCAAGCCCATCCACGCCGACGCCCGGCGGGTGGGACAGGCGCTCGAGCATCTGCTGGACAACGCCGCCCGCTCTATCAACGAGGGCGGGGCCGTCACCCTGACCGCCGAGGCCACGACGTCGGAGGTTCGCATCCGCGTCGAGGACACCGGCCGGGGGATTCCCTATCACCTGCAGGCCCACGTCTTCGACCGCTTCGTCAAGCGCGAGCGGGGCGGTCCGGGCGTCGGACTGGCCCTGGTCAAGGCCTTGGTCGAACTGCACGGCGGCTGGGCCGAGGTCGAGAGCGAACCCGGCAAGGGCGCGACCTTCATCCTGCACCTGCCGCTTAAAGCCGCAGGCGTGGCGTCGGCGCCGGAGTTGCGGCTGGGCTGAAGCGAGGTGATTGGTGGCCGGTGATTGGTGATTGCCGACCTGGGCCGACGCCGCCGGGCTTTTGACACCCCAGCCACTAGTCACTAGCCACTAATCACTTCCTGCCCGCACCCCGGACCCAGACGATGGCCCAACGCCTGAAAACAGCGCTGATATACGACTTCGACGGCACGCTGGCGCGCGGCAACATGCAGGAGGTCAGCTTCATTCCGTCGGTGGGGATGGAGAAGGGGGCCTTCTGGAGCGAAGCCGAGGCCCTGACCCGGGCGGCCGACGGCGACGGCATCCTGATGTATATGCAGCTGATGCTGAACCACGCGCGGGGCAACAACGCGCCGATCACGCGCGACACCCTGCGCGAGCACGGTCACGACGTGGTCCTGTTCGACGGGTTGAAGACCGACCTGACCGGCCCCGGCTGGTTCGATCGCATCAACGCCTTCGGGGCCCGCTATGGCCTCGACATCGAGCACTACATCATCTCGGCCGGGCTGGAGGAGATGATCGACGGCTGCCCGATCCGGCCGGAGTTTCACCACGTGTTCGCGTCGAAATACGTCTTCGACGACAACGGCCAGGCCATCTGGCCGGCGGTGGGCGTCAACTACACCACCAAGACCCAGTATCTGTTCCGCATCAACAAGGGGGTGCTGAACCACTGGGACCACGAGCGCATCAACCGCTTCATCCCCGATCAGGACCGGCCGGTGCCGTTCGAGCGGATGATCTTTCTGGGGGATGGCGATACCGACGTGCCGACCATGAAGATGATGCACACCAAGGGCGGCTTCTCCATCGCCGTCTATGATCCGCGCAACAGCGATCGCGACCAGCAGAAGATCTACAGCCTGATCTCGGAGGACCGGGTCAATTTCGTCGCGGCCGCGGACTATCGCGAGGGGTCGCCGCTGGACCTGATCGTCAAGGGACTGGTCGGGCGGATCGCCATCAACGCCGGGACCATGCCCGCGGACTGACGCGCCGGGTTTCTTCTAGGCAGACGCCCTCAGCCACGCGGCGCGGGCGGCGGCGAGGCGTGACGGGACCAGGCCGCGCAGGGCCGACTGGCCGTGCTGTTTGAGACCGGCCTCCTGACCCTTGCGCCAGACCACATCGGCCTCCAGCGCCATGGCCCGGCCCATGTCGATGACGATCACCTGATCCGGCAGGGCCAGCTTCCGTTCGAGCCGAACGCGCAGGCCGGCCGCCGACTGATCGAGGATCAGACAGGGCAGCTCCAGACCCGGCGCCACCACAAGGCCGCGCGCATTGGCGGGCGAACGGGGCTCGAAACGGCGGTTCTGCGGCGACGTCATCCGCCCATTGAGCCCGGACGGCGGTCGCGGTCCAGTTCGACGACGACATCGGCGCGCACGCCGCCCGCCAGCATGCGTCGGGTGATCCGCTCGAAATACTGGATGAAGACGGCCAGCCGCCGGCGCTCTTCGTCCGGTAGATCGGCGGGCGCGACACCCAGCAGGTCGGCCTCCTGCTGGCCGCGCCAGTCCAGCACGACGTCAAAGCCAGGGGCTTTCAGGAACAGAACCGCGTCGAACCGGGCAACGAAGTCGGCGTAGGGCCCGCCGACGAAGCGGTTGACCGCGCGCCGCCAGCCGCCGTCCGGGTCCTGCTCGCGCTCGAGGGCATTCACGGGCCGCTCAAGCGCCGCCTCATCCTCGGGCAAGGCACCGAGGCACCAGCCGTCGATCAGTATGGCCGAGGGCCGCCCCCGGAACCGCCGCCAGCGATCGACGGGCCGGCGGTCGTCGCCGCGCTTGTCGAAATCCGGGATCGGGGTCTCGTCGTCCGGCCCCGCAGCGGACAGGGCATTGATCAACTGTTGAAGCAGGCCAAGATCATGCGTGCCCGGTGGGCCCCGATGCAGCAGCAGCGGATGAACGTCGCGCGCCAGCGCCCCGCGCTCGGACCGGGTCAGATAGACGTCGTCGATGGAGATCTGGATCGCTCCGAACCGGTCGGCGGCGGCGCGGGCGAGGGTCGTCTTGCCGCATCCCTGTGCCCCGACGACGCCGATCAAGGGTGGCCGGTCCGTTGGGCCGTCGGCGATCAGGCGGCCGACCCGTTCGACCAGAGCGGGGGCGGCCCGGCCCACCGGCGCCGTCAGTGCTGATCTTCGGGCAGGCGGACGATCAGGCCGTCGAGGTCGTCGGTGACCCGTATCTGGCACGACAGGCGCGAGTTCGGATGGACGTTCTCGGCGAAATCCAGCATCGACTCCTCCATGGCCGAAGCGCGACCGGTCTCGGCCAGGAAGGCCTCGTCGACATAGACATGGCAGGTGGCGCAGGCGCAGGCCCCGCCGCAGTCGGCGTCGATGCCGGGCACATTGTTGCGGATCGCGCCTTCCATGACGGAAAGGCCGGTCTTGACCTCGACGACATGCTCGCGACCGTCGTGTTCGATGTAGGTGATTTTCGGCATGGGCCTGCTCTTGGCAAAGGCGGGGGTGCGAGGCAAGGCCGTATATTGAAGCTGGCACGAGTTTATGGCATTGTCCTGCCATGACCGCATTGCGAAAGATCACCGTACATTTGCCCAGCGACCTGATCGAAGGAGCCCAGGCGGCGACCGGGGCGGGCGTGACCGAAACCGTGCGCCAGGGGCTCGAGAAA
>JBBQTX010000078.1:0-8361 GCA_038234475.1 Caulobacterales bacterium
GCCCGCTGGAAGGTCCCGAAGCGCACATGGCTGTGCGACAGCCGCACCAGCACCGCCGACCGGGTCGGCGACGGTTCGTCGCCCCGCTCCAGGTCCTCGCCGGTCTCGATCAGGGAAAAGGCCCGGCTGGTCGGCACGCCCTGCGCCTCCAGCAAGGCGGCGGCCAGCACCTCGCGCACCCCGCCCTTCAGCGTCAGCCGCCCGTCCCCGGCGCGCGACCACGGCGTCTGCCCGGATCCTTTCGTTCCCAGGTCGAGAAGTCGACCTGCAGGCGCGCTATCGCCCTCGACGCGGTCGCTCCCTGCCTGAGCGCCCAGGGGCGATTCCCGCATCTGCGCCGCCAGAAACCCGCGCCCGTCGCCGAGGTCGGGGTTGTAGCTGCGGAACTGATGCCCGTGATAGCGCATGGCGATCGGGCCGGGCTGGCCGGGAAGCGGCTCGAAGCGGCCGAAATGGGCGATCCACTCGGCCTCGGTCAGGGTCTCCAGACCCACGCTCGCGGCCGCCCGGTCGTTGCGGACCCGCAGGATCGTCTGCGGAAAGTCCGCCGCCCGGACCGGATCGCCATAGTCCTCGCCCAGATCGGGGAAACGCGGCTCGGGGCGATAGGCGGGGGAGACGGGCAAAATCAGTCCCGCGGAAGATTCGGTAGTTTGGCGGGCTCGGCGGCGGCCCCCTGGAAGGTCGCCCAGTCCCCGCCGTCCGGCGGCGCAGGCAGGCCCGAAACGATGTCGTCGGTCGGATTGGCATCGATGCCATGCCCCTGACGATGCAGATGCGCCTTGGCGATCATATTGGCCGAGATGGGCGCCGTCAGCAGCAGGAAGATCGTGATCAGCAACTCGTGCGCCGACCAGGTGTGTCCCGAGGCCGGGAAATAGATCATCGAGGCGATCAGGCAGGCACCGACGCCCAGGGTGGTGGCCTTGGTCGGACCGTGCAGCCGGGTCATCAGGGACGGCAGGCGGGCCAGGCCCCAGGAGCCGACCAAGCTAAAGGCCCCGCCGAGGACCAGCAGGGCGGCGATGACGATCTCCACAGCCGGGTTCATTCGACGATATCTCCCCGGAGCAGGAATTTGCAGTAGGCGACCGTGGCCACGAAGGCGACCATGGCCAGCAACAGGGCCGACTCGAAATAGGTCGTCGTCGCCTCGGCCACGCCGAACACCACGATCAGGGCGATCACATTGATGGTCAGGGTATCGACCGCGAGGATGCGGTCCGCCGAGGTCGGACCCCGCACCAACCGGAACAGGCTGAGCAGGATCGCCAGACTGACGCAGGCCAGGGCGAAGGCCAGCGACCAGGACAGAATCGAGCCGGTCATCGGAACACCTTCAGCAGACGGGCCTCATAGCGTTGTTTGATGCGCGTGACCTCGGCCTCGGGATCGGCGACATCGAGGGCGTGGACCAGAAGGGCCCGGCCGTCGGCTGAGACGTCGCTGCTGACTGTCCCCGGGGTGAGGCTGATCGTGCCGGCCAGCACGGTGATGGCCTCGGCGGAGCGCAGTTCGATCGGCACCACAAGCCAGCGCGAACGAAGGTCGCGGTTGCGCCGGGTCAGGATGATCCAGGCCACATGGAAATTGGCCACGACAATGTCGAACAGGACGATCGCGAGATAGGCCACCAGATCGGGGCCGAAGCGGATCCGGGGCCGGTCGGGCCAGTAGCGGCTGGTGATCAGGGGAACCAGCACCGCGAACACCAGGGCCACAAACAGGGCACCGAAGCTGAGCTCGTTGACCAGCAGCATCCAGACGAGCAGCAGAAGGACGCTCAGGGCCGGGTGAGGCAACAGGCGGCGGATCATCGGCGGCCTCCTGCGGTCTCGCCCAACACGGCGGAGACATACTGTTGCGGCTCGAACAACTGGGCGGCGGTCGCCTCGGTATAGGCCGTCACAGGCCCGCCCATGACCGTCAGGACTGCCAGCGCCGCCAGCACGCCGGTCGCCGTCAGCACGCCGGCCGTCTGGCCGCGCAGTACCCGCTGAGGTATCTCACCTTCGATCGAGGCGCTCTTCCAGAATAGCCGGCTCCCCGCGCGGGCGAAGGCCAGCACCCCGATCAGGGTGGTGATCAGGATCGTGGCCCAGATCCATGCCGCCTCCGGTTCCGCCCGGACGCCGTCGAGGATCAGCAGCTTGCCGATGAAGCCGGACAGCGGTGGCAGGCCGACGATGCCGATCGCCGCCAGCAGGAACAGGCCGGACAGCAGTTCCGACTGACAGAACCGCGGGCCGACGGTCATGGCGTCCCCGTGCTCGCCCCGCCGCCTGGCGATCAGGTCGACGACCAGGAACAGGGCCGCCCCCGCCAGGGTCGAATGCAGCACATAGTAGAGGGCCGGGCCCATGGCCTCGACGCGGAAGACCGAGATGGCGCTGAGCAACACACCCATCGAGCCGATCACCGACCAGGCGGCCATCTCCCTGAGCGTGCGGGCGGCGAACAGGCCGAGGAAGCCGACCACGATTGTGATCAGGGCCGCCGGCAGGAGCCAGGGCCCGGCGAGGAAGGCGAGCGGGCCCGCGTCCTCGCCGAAGATCAGGGTTCCCGTGCGGATGAGGGCATAGGCCCCGACCTTGGTCATGATTGCGAACAGGGCGGCGACCGCACAGGTCGTCGCCGCATAGGCCCCGGGCAGCCAGAAATGCAGCGGAACCAGCGCCGCCTTGAGTGCGAACACCACCGTCAGTATCAGGCCCGCGGCCGCGATCAGCCCCTGGTCTCCGGGCGGCGCAGCGGCGATTCGAACTGCCAGATCCGCCATGTTGAGTGTGCCGGTGACACCGTAGAGCAGACCGACCCCGACCAGGAACAGGCTCGAGCCGACCAGGTTGATGACCACATATTGCACGCCCGCCTTCAGTCGCCGCGGCCCCTGCCCGTGCAGCAGCAGGCCATAGGAGGCGATCAGCAGCACCTCGAAGAAGACGAACAGGTTGAACAGGTCGCCGGTCAGGAAGGCACCGTTCAGACCCAACAGCTGGAACTGGAACAGGGGGTGAAAATGCCATCCCTTGCGATCCACGCCAGTGACCACGGCATAGGTCATGACCGCCAGCGCCAGGACCGCGGTCAGCAGCAGCATCATCGCCGACAAACGGTCCAGCACCAGCACGATGCCGAATGGCGCGCGCCAGTTGCCTAGGGCGTAGCTCTCGACCGTTCCGCCGGACGCGTGAATCGTCAGGGCCGCCGCGATGGCGACCAGCGCCAGGCACGAGCCGAGCGAGACCAGACGCGACAGGCCCAACCGGTGCTTCAGGGCCAGCAGGCTGATCGAACCCACTACGACGGGCAGCAGCATGGTGGCGACGACAAGCGTCGAGACGGAGGCGTTCAAGGCCGCGCCTCCCCGTCTTCGCGGCCGTCGACCTGGTCCGTGCCGATCTCGAGGTAGGCTCTCAGCGCCAGCACGACCACAAAGGCGGTCATGCCGAAGGCGATGACGATGGCGGTGAGCACCAGGGCCTGGGGCAGGGGGTCGGTATAGCCTTCCGCCGCCTTGTCGAGGATGGGCGGCCGGTCGATGACAAGCCGTCCCATGGCGAACAGGAACAGGTTGATCGCATAGGACAGAAAGGCCAGCCCCAGCACCACCGGAAAGGTTCGGCCGCGAAGGGCCAGATAGACGCCGGCGGCGGTCAGAACGGCGATGGCCGATGCGACGAGAAACTCCATGGTCATCAGCCGGCCTCCGTTGGCGCGGCGGCCGGTTCGTTGCGCCCGGGATCGATGTCCATGGCGTTCGGGGCTTCTGACGGGGGCTGTTTTTCGGCCCGCTGAGCCACTTGGGACAGTTGGGCCAGGGCGAGCATAACCGCGCCGATGACCGTAAGAGCGACGCCGATGTCGAAAAGCATGGCGGTGGCCAGCTCGAACTGCCCGATCAGGGGCAGGCTGAAATAGTCAAAGGCGCTGGTCAGGAAGGGCGCGCCGAAGAGCATCGCGCCCAGGCCGGTGGCTGCGGCGATCAACACCCCGGCCCCGATCATGGTGTGGTGGTCGGCGCGCAGCCGCTGGTCGGCGAAGGTGAACCCCGAGGCCATATACTGCATCAGGATGGCGATCGAGAAGACCAGGCCGGCGATGAAGCCGCCGCCCGGCTGGTTGTGTCCACGCAGGAAGATGAACAGTCCGACCATCACCGCCAGCGGCAGCAGCAGGCGGGTGGCCACGACCAGCATCATCGGATGGTGTTCGGGTGACCGCACCGTGTCCGGCCGCCAGCGGTCCAGACGCCGGCCGCTGGCCCCCGTATCGACGCTCTCCAGCATGGCGAAGATGCCGAGCGCGGCGATCCCCAGCACGATGATCTCGCCGAAGGTGTCGAAGCCGCGGAAGTCGACGAGAATGACATTGACGACATTGGTGCCGCCGCCGCTGGATTTGGCATTTTCCAGGAAATAGCCCGAGATACTGTCCAGCGGCCGCGTCATCACCGCCCAGGCGGCGCCGCCGACGCCCGCCCCTGCTGCCACCGCCACCGCGCCGTCGCGGATCCGCCGCCACGGCCGGCTTTCGACGGGTGTCTCCTTGGGCAACAGATTCAGCGCCAGCAGCATCAGCAGGATGGTGACCACCTCGACCGAAATCTGCGTCAGCGCCAGGTCCGGAGCCGACAGATGGACGAAGGCCAGGGATATGACCAGGCCGACGATACCGATGTATATCAACGAGACGTAGCGCGCCCTGTGAGTCAGGACGACCAGGGCGGTGGCTGTGATCAAGGCGATCCAGGCCACCACGGCGACGGGCGAGGCGGCCACGCCGGCCCGGTTGCCGCCCACATAGTCTCCGGTCAGAAAGCCCGCAAAACCCACCACGACGGCGGTGCCGATCAGCGCCGCCATCGCCCGCTGGAGCGAGCCGTTCTGAAGCGCGTCGACGCCGCGTCTGCTGGCCACTGCGGCCGCCGCTATCGCCGCATCGAACATGCTCTTGGCGTCGGGCAGGCGGGCGGCGATCCAAAGCCGCTCCAGCCGACCGTGGTTCATCAGGGCCAGGACGCCCAGGCCGATGGCCGCCACGCTCATGAACAGGGCCGGCGTCACCCCGTGCCACAGGGCCAAATGGACGGGCTCCGCCGCGCCATTGGTCACCGCGCCCGCGACAAGGTTCACCAGCGGTCCGGCGACAAGGGCGGGGGCCAGGCCGATCGCCACTACCAACGCTGCCAGCACCGCCGGGGGCCCCCACAGCCCGATGCCCGGATCATGCGGCTTCCTGGGATAGTCGTCGCGGCGCGGCCCGAAATAGACGTGCATCACATAGCGCAGCGAATAGGCCACCGAGAGCGTCGCCCCCAGGGTCGCCAGCACCGGGAAGACCCAGGGCTGGCCCAGCCAGACCGTGTCGGCGGCCTCGTACAACATCATCTCCTTGGAGATGAAGCCGTTCAGGGGCGGGAAGCCGGCCATGGACAATCCCGCCACCAGCGCCAGCGTCCCGGCGATCGGCATCAGGCCGAACAGCCCGCCCAGCCGTTTGAGATCGCGGGTTCCGGCCTCGTGGTCGACGATGCCGGCGTTGAGGAACAGGGCGGCCTTGAACGTGGCGTGGTTGATGATGTGAAACACCCCGACCAGCGCCGCCATCGGGGTGCCGATGCCGAACAGCATGGTCAGGAACCCGAGGTGGCTGATGGTCGAATAGGCGAGCAGGCCTTTCAGATCGTCCTTGAACAGGGCCACGCAGGCGGCGAACACCATGGTCACAAGGCCGGTGGTGGCCACGATCAGGAACCAGGCCTCGGTCCCCGCCAGCACCGGCCACAGCCGAGCCAGCATGAAGATGCCCGCCTTCACCATCGTGGCCGAATGCAGATAGGCGCTGACCGGCGTCGGCGCGGACATGGCGTGCGGCAGCCAGAAATGGAACGGAAACTGGGCCGATTTGGTGAAACAGCCGACGAGGATCAGCAGCAGGGCCGGCAGGTAGAGCGGCGAGGCCTGGATCGCCTCGCCCTGCTGCAGGATCACTGTCAGGTCATAGGAGCCGGCGATATTGCCGAGGATCAGCAGCCCCGCGATCAGGGCCAGGCCGCCCCCGCCGGTGACGGCCAGCGCCATCCGCGCGCCCTGTCTCGCCTCGGGCAGGTGCCGCCAGAAACCGATCAGCAGGAAGGACGTGAGACTGGTCAGTTCCCAGAAAATCAGCAGCAGCAGAACATTGTCTGACAGCACGATGCCCAGCATCGCGCCTTGGAACAGCAACAGATAGGTGAAGAACCGCCCCATCGGATCGGCCGCCGACAGGTAGAAGCGCGCATAGACGATGACCAGCAGGCCGATGCCCAGGATCATCCCCGCGAACATCAGGCCCAGCGGATCGAGGAACAGGCTGGCGTTCAGCCCGAGCGCGGGAATCCACGGCACGCTGGCTTGGACCGTCTCGCCCGCCATCACCGTCGGGGCCATACCGGCCAGCACGATCAGGGCCGTCGAGGTCACCGCCCCGGCGGCGAGAGCGGCGGCGTTCCGGCCAAACCGGATCGCGAGGGCGGGAGCGAGAGCCCCCAGCAGGGGCAGAAGGGCAAGCAAAAACAGCAAGAATCGGCCTCGGAGGCGGGGTTCAGGGTGGAGCGGGCAGCCCTTGTTAGAACGTGGTGGCTACAATTTCTCCATCGCCGGAAAAAATGTCGCACACCGTGGCGCTTGCCGGCCCTCGGGGAAGGCGTGGTGGATAAGGGCGCAACTCGGCAGTTGTGCAGGATTATGCTCCGCGATCGACCAGATACTGGAGCCCTGCGGGCGAATATTGACCTTGGGTCATCACTATATGTCGCTTTTTCGTCACACTGGTCCTGTCGCCATGGCGCAAATGCGGCTCCAATGCGTCGCGCTCCTTGTCGCTGAGTCCGGCTTGGACTAGGCAAAAGGCTGGACCAACCGCGCCCCATCAGAAGGGTGCGGGCCAGGGAATCAGGAAACGCCGCAGTCGCCGTCAATCACGGAGGCGCGGCCATGTCGGGGAACCACAATGCGCCGTACCAACCTTCTTCGCTCCACCGTCTCGGCGGCCGTCGTCGGGGCCTGCGTTTTCGGCTTTGCCGGAATGGCCTCCGCGCAAAGCACGCCACAGGACGAGCCCACGACGATCGATGACATCATCGTCACCGCCCAGAAGCGCGAGCAGAACCTGCAGGACGTGCCGATCGTGGTCACCAGCCTGTCGCAGGAAACGCTGGAAGACGCCGGCGTCCGTGACATCAAGGATCTGCAGATCCTGACCCCGGGCCTGACCGTCACCTCGACCTCGTCGGAAGCCTCGACCACGGCCCGCATCCGCGGCGTCGGCACGGTCGGCGACAACCCCGGTCTGGAAAGCTCGGTCGGCGTCGTCATCGACGGCGTCTATCGCTCGCGCAACTCGGTCGGCTTCGGCGACCTCGGCGAACTGTCCCGCATTGAGGTCCTGAAAGGACCGCAGGGTACCGTGTTCGGCAAGAACACTTCGGCCGGCGTCATCAACATCATCACCGAGGCCCCGTCGTTCACGCCCGGCTTCAACGCCGAACTGACCTTCGGCAGCTACGGCGCCCTCGGCGTCGCGGGCTCGGTCACCGGCCCTGTCAGCGACACCCTGGCTTTCCGCCTCTATGCCGGTCGCCGCGTCCGCGACGGTTTCTACAACGTCGACATCGGCGACGCCGCGTTACCCCCCCTCGGCCAGCGCACCGAGACCGACGACAACAACCAGGATTTCGGCACCGTCCGCGGCCAGCTGCTGTGGTTGCCCAATGACAACGCTTCGTTCCGCCTGATCGCCGACTATGCCCGCCGCGACGAATATTGCTGCGCCGGCGTCCAGATCCGCACCGGCCCGACCTTCCCGTTCGTGGACGGTCTCTCGGTCGGCACGGGCCAGCGCCCGCCGGCCGCCGGCTTCGGCGTCCAGCCGTTCTCGCGCAACGCCTTCTCCAACCGTTCGACCGCCCAGGAAATCGAGGACAAGGGCATTTCGCTCGAGGCCAATTTCGATTTCGGCGACACCACCCTGACCTCGGTCACCTCGGCCCGTCGCTGGACGACTTCGAACGGTCAGGACGCGGACTTCACCGGCGCCGACTTCGCCTACCGGGTTGAGGACGGCGACTTCGGCTTTGCGGTCGACAACCTGACCCAGGAGTTCCGCCTGGCGGGCTCCAACGACCGCGTCGACTGGCTGGTCGGCGTCTTCGCCACCAAGGAAGACATCGAACGCGGCGACAGCTTCTACCTGGGCGCCGACTACAACCCGCTTCTGTCCTTCCTGCTGACCTCGGCCCTCGGTGTTGCGCCGCCGAACCCGTCGTCGCTGGGCTGTTTCACCCGACCCGGACAGATTTCGGGACTGGCGCCCGGGCCT
>JBBQTX010000079.1:0-8324 GCA_038234475.1 Caulobacterales bacterium
AGGCGGCGGGGACGGAGATCATGACCGCCCCGCCCTTGGCGAGGGCGCGGAAGAGCTGGGGAAAGCGGAGATCGTAGCAGATGGTCAGGCCGAGCCGGCCCCAGGGGGTGTCGGCCACGATCGCGCCGTCGCCGGGGCGGACCGAGGCGCTTTCGCGCCAGCGCTCGCCGGTCGGCAGGTCGACGTCATAGACGTGCAGCTTGTCATAGGTCGCGGCCACCTGGCCCTGGTCGTCGATCAGCAGGGAGCGGTTGGCGGCGCGGTCGTCGCCCTCATGCCCCGATTTGACGATGGCCGAACCGATCAGCAGCCAAACGCCCAGTTCCTGGGCCAGGGCGCGCAGATTGCCGACCGCCTCGTCGCGGTCCTGGGTGTTCAGCACCGCGTCGCGGGCGGCGCGATCCTGGATCAGGAAATTGGTCGCTTCGGGGGTCAGGATCAGTTTCGCCCCGCCCGCCGCCGCGTCGCGGATCAGCGGTTCGACATGGGCGAAGGCCGCCGCCGGCGAGGCCGGGGTGCGGGTCTGGATCAGGGCGACGGGAAGCGTGGTCATCAGGCCTCGAGCAATGGGTCCAGACCGCTGCGGCGGTCAAGGGCTCCCAGTTCGTCGGCGCCGCCGATATGTTTGCCGTCGATAAAGATCTGCGGAAAGGTCATCCGCCCGCCGGACCGCTGGATCATCTCCTGCTTCTTCGCCGGGTCGTGCGAGGCGACGATCTCGACATAGTCGGCACCCTTGCCGTCCAGCAGGGCCTTGGCCGAGTGGCAATAGCCACAGCCGGGTTTGGTGTAGATAACGACGTCGGCCAACAGTTGCCTCCAATATGAAATCGCGGCCCTCAAGGCGCGAGCCGCCGAGCAACGGGCGGCAGGCCTAACCTATGTAGGCAATTCCCGCGCCGTTCGCACCCGGGCGACGACGGCCAGGTCCACGTCGCGGGCACCGGCCTCGATCAGCGCGCGGGCGCAGGCCTCGGCGGTAGCCCCTGTCGTCAACACGTCGTCGACCAGAAGGATGCGCCGGCCCTTGACCCGGCGGCGGCCCGTCTCGCTGACGGCGAAGGCCTTTTTGACGTTGAGGCGGCGACCCCGCGCCGATTTGCCGCCCTGTGTGGAGGTGTGGGTCTGACGGACCAGGGCATCAGGGAGAAAGTCGAGCCCGGCGTCGCGGGCCAGCGGCCGGGCGATCTCGGCGGCCTGGTTGAAGCGGCGTGACAAGAGACGAAACCGGTGCAGCGGCACAGGCACCACGGCGTCGACCTCGGCCAGCAGCGGGGCGGCGGCGCGGCTGACCCAGCGGGCGAACAGGGGCGCGAAGGGCTGGTGGTCGCCGTGCTTGAACCTCAGGATCAGGCCCCGCGAGGCCTCATCGTAGAGGCAGGCCGCCCGGGCGCGAGCGAATGTATAGGGCTGGGCCATGCAGGCTGCGCAGCGGAGCGCGGCAAAGGCTCCGCCGTCCATCTCGAAGGCCGCGCCGCAGCCGTCGCAGACCGGGTCTTCGAGAAACACGACCCGGCTCCAGGCGTCGGCGGTCAGGCCGGCTGCGGCGGTGGCCTCCGGACTATCGTGGGCGAGGGGCGGCAGCAGCAGGTCGACCGCGCCGCGCGCCAGCGTGCGAACGCCGTCGCCCAATCGGCTCCCGCCCGCTTTCAATCGCTCGTGCCAGCCCCCATCCTGAAGCATCATGAGCCTTTCCTCCGGTCCGCCCCGCATATTCGACATTCAGCGACGCACGGCAAGGTTGTTGCGCAGCGAGGCGACGGTTGCACGGGCGGATTTCCTGCATCGTCGGGCGGCGGACAATGCAGTGGGCAGTCTGGAGGCCTTGCTGCGGGACTGGCCGGTGGTGACGGACCTGTCGGCGCATCCGGGGGCCTTCGCGGCGGCCGTGGGCGGCAGCGTGGCGGCCGAACGTCTCGGGCCGGTCGGAACGACGGAGGACGTCAGCGCGCGCGCCGGCCCCGGCGGCACACCACTGGCATTGGCGGACCAGTCGCAGGATTTGATCATCTCGCTGATGAGCCTGCACTGGGCCAATGACCTGCCCGGCGCCCTGTCCCAAATCCGGCGCGCGCTGAAGCCCGACGGGCTGTTTCTGGGCACGTTGCTGGGGGCGGGGACCCTCAAGGAGTTGCGCGCGGTGTTGACCGACGCGGAGCTGGAGGCGCGGGGCGGGGCCCAGGCGCGGGTCTCACCGTTCGCCGACGGGTTCGACGGCGCGGCGCTGCTGCAACGGGCCGGGTTCGCCCTGCCGGTGGCGGATGTGGACCGGCTGACCGTGCGCTACGCCGACCTGTTCGCTCTGATCCGCGACCTGCGCGCCATGGGCGAGACCAACGGACTGGCGGGGACCGTGCGACCTCTGACCCGGACCATCGCGCAGCGGGCGGCGCAGCTGTACGTCGAAAGATTCGGTGAGCCCGACGGGCGGATACCGGCGACTTTCGAGATCGTCCACCTGGCCGGCTGGGCCCCGCACGAGAGCCAGCAGAAGCCCCTGCCGCGCGGATCGGCGAAGATGCGGCTGGCCGACGCGCTGGGAGTGAAGGAGCAGACGGGGGAAGAGCCCTGATCAGCCGCCCATGGCGGTGCGCAGCGCGCCCATGGCAGTGTTGAAAATGCCGCTGCCCGAGGCACCGAAGGCGTTCAGGGCACCGAGGATGACCAGGAACATCAGGGCCAGGATCATGCCGTATTCGATCGCGGTGGCACCGCCTTCGTCGCGACGGAAGCGAGCAAGGAAGCGTCTCAACATCGGCCCCCTCCTTGTGGCGGCTAGAGCAGGTCGCGCAACCAGGCGACCAGGGGTTCGTCGGCCGGAGGCATGGGCCAAGCCGAAAGCTGGTTCGGCCGCACCCATTTCAGCGCCGCGTGCTCGCGATTCTGAACGACCCCCGACCAGCGTCGGCACAAATACAAAGGCATAAGAAGGTGAAACGAATCGTAAGTGTGGCTCGCGAAAACGAACGGGGCCAGACAGGCCTCGGTGACGTCGATACCCAATTCCTCGCGCAGTTCGCGGATCAGGGCCTGTTCGGGGCGTTCCCCGACCTCGACCTTGCCGCCCGGAAACTCCCACAGGCCGGCCATTTGCTTGCCTTCGGGCCGCTGGGCGATCAGCACTCGACCGTCAGTGTCTATGAGGGCCGCGGCGACGACGAGGATGGTGGGAAGGTTGGTCATTTCGGGGGCGAGTTATCGTCTGTCGAGAGTGCTCACGCGATCTTGCGCAGATGATTCCACGACCTTTCGTCGAACTGGATGGCGCGCGCCACGGCGATCAACTGGGACACCACACCGTCCTCGCCCGAGCGAGGCTCGACCACGACGACGTCCCCGGGTTGGAAACTCCACGCCTCGTCCTCGGGAACCGCCTCCTCGGTGATCCTGTAGGTGTTCTCGCCCAGACGCCGGGCCGTCACGGGTCGCCAGACGTCCGTGCCCTCATCGAGAAGACGGACGAAGACGGTCGCCGCACTAGTAGATGAAGCCATCGCCGCCGACATGACTCACGTCTCCAGAAGCGTCGTCGATCTCTACCGAGCGACCCGTCGTTGGGTGAATATAGCGCGTCGCGGCGCCAGCTGTCTCTCTGTTGACAACCGCGCGGCCCAATCCGCCAGTCCGGGCCTCATCCACCTGCTGCAAGGTCCACCCACGGGCTCGCATCTGACGTCGCAGCTTGTCGCGCCGTTTCACCATTCCGGCCTGCCTCAGCTCCGATAGTCGCCGTTGATCTCGACGTAGCGCTTGGTCAGATCGCAGGTCCAGACCGTGGCCGACGCCCGGCCAGCGCCGACGTCGACGGTGATGTCGATCTCGGCATTCTTCATATAGGCGCTCATCTTCGCCTCGTCGTAGGTCGGGGACGGGGCACCGTCGACGGCGGCGACATGCGGCCCGAAACGGATGCCGAGGCGGTCGCGGTCGACCGGTTCCTCGGTCTTGCCGACGGCCATCACGACCCGGCCCCAGTTGGCGTCCTCGCCGGCAAGGGCGGTCTTGACCAAGGGGCTGTCGGCGATCGACTTGGCCAGTTTGCGGGCCGAGGCAGGACTGGCCGCGCCGTCGACGGTGACACGAACGAATTTGGTCGCCCCCTCGCCGTCGCGGACCAGCTGGTGCGCCAGATCGAGCATGACCTTGTCCAGCGCCGCTGAGAACTCCTTCAGTCGCCGGTCGCCGACCCGGCCGATGCGCGGCGCGCCCGACGCTCCGGTGGCGAACAGCAGGCAGGTGTCATTGGTCGAGGTATCGCCGTCGACCGTGACGCTGTTGAAGGTGGTGCGGACGTGCAGGCCCAGCAGGGCGCGCAGCACCGGCGGGGCGATGGCGGCGTCGGTGACGATGAAGGCCAGCATGGTGGCCATGTCGGGGGCGATCATGCCCGAGCCCTTGGCGATGCCGGCGACGCGGACCGTGTGTCCCTCTATCCGGCATTCGGCATACGAACCCTTGGGGAAGGTGTCGGTGGTCATGATGGCCTGGCCGGCGCGGGCCCATTGGGCGGTCGGATGGACGTCGGAATCGAGAGATGTTTCGATGTCGCCGAGCCGCGCGGCGATCTTGCGGTCGTCCAGCACCACGCCGATGACGCCGGTCGAGGCCAGCAAGACGTCGCGCTGGCGGCAGCCGAAGCGCTTGGCGATCTCGGAGGCGGTCCGGCGGGCGGCGTCGGCCCCGGCCTTGCCGGTGAAGGCGTTGGCGCAGCCGGCATTGACCACCAGCGCCCGGACATCCTGACCACCGCCCTCCGCATCCAGATGCCGCTTGCACCAGTCGACCGGGGCCGAGCCGACCTTGTGGCGGGTGAAGACCCCGGCGCAGGTCGTGCCGCGCGCGAAGCTGAAAACCACCAGATCGTCGCGCTCGAGCTTGTAGAAGCCGGCGCGGGCACTGGCGATCTCGACCCCGCCGATGGGAGAGATGATCGGGAAGGGCACCGCCAGGGGCGATAGTGTCAGGCCCGGCTTGCCCGGCACGGCGGCGACGGGCTTGGCCGGGGCCGGAGTTGTGGCGCGTTTCAGCGCCGTCGCCAGCGGATCCAGCGCCTTTTCGATGGCCTGTTCGATCATCTGACCGGTGGAACTGCGACCGGTCACGGGCGGCGTGGTCACGAGGCCTGCGGTGCGGGAGCGGACGCGGCGGGGGAAGGGGCCGGAGTTGTCGCCGGAGCAGGGGCGGGCGCGGGCCTCGCGGCTCCCGGACGCGGTGCCGAAGCGGGCTCCTGCGAGGGCGCGCCGCCCGCCTCAAGCAGATTGTCGACCTTGGCCTTGCCGCGCAGTTTCTCCAGCAGCTGTCGGACTCCCTCATAGGTCAGGTAGCGGACGATCTGGGGCCGGGCCTGCTCCAGGGTCGGCGGCGTCTCGCGGCGGCGATCCTCGACGCGCAGAACGGCCCAGCCGCCCTCGGTCTGGAACGGCCCGACCGTGGAGCCGGCCGGCTTGTCGGTTAGGGCGTTGGCATAGGTCTCGGGCATCACGTCCAGCGTCCGGTAGCCCAGGTCGCCGCCGGAGTAGCGGGTGGCGTCGTCGATCGAACTTTCCGCCGCCACCGCCTCGAAGGCCGACCCCTGCGCCAGAATGCCGATGACGGCGTCAGCTTCGGGTTTTGTGCGCGAGAGGATCAGGCGCACTCGAACCTCCTCCGAGGTCTGCGCCAGCCGGACCTGCTCCTGGTAGATGGTCTGGATCGACTTGTCGTCGATCTCGCCGTTGACGACGGTCTCAACCAGCATGTCACCCAGGATCCGCTCGCGGGTCGCTTCCAGCCGGCGCTGGGCGAGAGGCGAATTGTCCAGACCGCGACGCTCGGCCTCCTTGGCCAGAAGCTTGTGGTCGATCACCTCGTCCAGCACGCGGCGGAACAGGTCCGAGGTGACGTCGAGGGGCTCGCCCTCGCCCACCAGGCCCTGGGCCACGGCTTCGCGCTTGATGTCCGAGGCCCAGATGGTCTGGTCCTGAACCCTGGCCACGGCGCGGTCGCCGGGCTCGGGCGGACTATCCACGCCGGCGTCGCGACCGCAGCCGGCGAGGGCCAGAAACGCGGCGATCAGGACTGGTGCGAGGGAGGGGGAAAGCCTCATTTGGGCGCGCTCCGTCACGAGGCGACAAAGGCCCTCGCGTTGACAGGGATAAGGCCAGTGCTTAAGTCCCGCGTGCGCCCAAGTCGAGGGGTTTTCGATCGTTCGCGCGGCCCCCGCGTGCACCTCAGTCAGGGGCGCATCGGGCCGCCGCCGCCGAGGCCCCGGTCCGGCGCAGACTTCGCCGCCGCCCTTTCGGGACCCAACCAGTACCAGAGCCAAATCGCGCTCGACCGCCTTCGGATCATCCATGCTCGGCATCGCCAAGAAGATTTTCGGCTCATCCAACGACCGCAAGGTCAAGGACTTCATGGGCCGGGTGCAGAAGATCAATGCGCTGGAGGACAAGTTCGCCGCCCTGTCGGATGACGAGCTGCGGATGATGACCGACGCCTTCCGGGACCGGATCGCCGGCGGGGAGACGCTGGACAAGGTGCTGAACGAGGCCTTCGCCGTCACCCGCGAGGCCTCCAAGCGGGTTCTGGGCCAGCGTCAGTACGACGTGCAGCTGGCCGGCGGCATGATCCTGAACGACGGCGGCATCGCCGAGATGCGAACGGGCGAGGGCAAGACCCTGGTCGCCGTTGCCCCGGTCTATCTGAACGCGCTGGCGGGCAAGGGCGTGCACGTCATCACCGTCAACGACTATCTGGCCCGGCGCGACGCCGAATGGATGGGCCGGGTCTATCGCTTCCTCGGCATGGAGGTCGGGGTCATCGTCAACGGCCTGTCCTCGGGCCAGCGTCAGGCGGCCTATGCGGCCGACATCACCTACGGCACCAACAACGAATTCGGCTTCGACTATCTACGCGATAACCTGGTCTATGATCGGCGCGAGATGGTGCAACGCCCGCACCATTTCGCCATCGTCGACGAGGTCGATTCCATCCTGATCGACGAGGCGCGCACGCCGTTGATCATCTCGGGCCCGACCGAGGACCGGTCGGACCTGTATCTGATCGTCGACGGCATCATCAGGGACCTGATCCAGGACAAGACGACCTTCGACCTCGACGAAAAGCAGAAGCAGGCCCTGCTGACCGAAGAGGGCTCCGAGAAGATCGAACAGATCATGGAAGACCGCGGCCTGTTCGCCGCCGATACCACGGGCCTTTACGACGCGGCCAATATCAGCCTGGTGCACCACATCAACCAGGCCCTTCGCGCCAACACTCTGTATCAAAAGGACAAAGACTACATCATCAAGGCCGGCGAGATCATGTTGATCGACGAATTCACCGGACGGATGATGCAGGGACGCCGCCTGTCCGAAGGCCTGCACCAGGCCATCGAGGCCAAGGAGGGCGTCAAGATCATGCCCGAGAACCAGACCCTGGCCTCGGTGACGATCCAGAACTATTTCCGCCTCTACGAAAAGCTGTCAGGCATGACCGGCACGGCCGCGACCGAGGCCCAGGAGTTCGTCGACATCTACAAGATGGACGTGCTGGAGGTGCCGACGCACCGACCGGTCAAGCGCATCGATCACGACGATGAAATCTTCCGCACCGCCGCCGAGAAGAACCAGGCCATCGCCGGCCTGATCGCCGACTGCCACGTCAAGGGCCAGCCTATCCTGGTCGGCACGGTGTCGATCGAGAAGTCGGAGACCCTGTCCGAACTGCTGAAGACCTATGAGTATGAGGTCACGCTCAAGACTCTCAAGCCGCAGCACGCCCATCTTATGGAGATGGTTGGCAGCGATGACGAGAAGGTCCGGCGCGAGGCCAAGAAGGCCTACCTGGCGCTGACGGACGAGGATTTCGACATCGACGTCAAGCGCGGCAAGGGCCTTCCGCACAGCGTGCTGAACGCGCGCCAGCATGAGCAGGAAGCCTATATAGTCGCCGACGCCGGCCTGCCCGGCGTGGTCACCATCGCCACCAACATGGCCGGCCGCGGCACCGACATCCAGCTGGGCGGCAACCTGGAAATGCGCCTGCAGAAATGGCGTCAGGACAACCGCAACATGGCCATCGAGGTCACGCCCGAGAGGGAGGCCGAGGAAGAGGCCCGTCTGAAGGCCGACATCGCGGTCCAGAGGGAGAAGTCCCTGGCGGCCGGCGGTCTGTTCGTCCTGGGCACCGAGCGTCACGAAGGCCGCCGCATCGACAACCAGCTGCGCGGCCGTACCGGCCGACAGGGTGACCCCGGCACCTCGAAATTCTACCTGTCCTGCGAGGACGATCTGCTGCGCATCTTCGCCGGCGACCGTCTGGACTCGATCATGCGCAGCTTCGGC
>JBBQTX010000080.1:0-8263 GCA_038234475.1 Caulobacterales bacterium
CTGCTGGCCACCTTGGCCGAGCGGGCCGGGGCGCGCGGCGTCGGCACCGACATCTCTTTCGAGGCTCTGGCCGTGGCCAAAGAGAATGCCAGCAATCTCGAACTCGACAACCGCGCCACCTTCCTGCGCACCGAATGGGCCACGGGCTTCGGCGACCACAGCTTCGACCTGGTCGTCTCCAACCCGCCCTATATTCCCTCGGGCGACATCCCCGGCCTCGACCCCGAGGTCCGCGAGCACGATCCGCATCTGGCGCTGGACGGCGGCCCCGACGGGTTGGTGGCCTACCGCGAACTGGCCCCCGAGATCCGTCGCATTCTGCGGCCCGACGGGATCTTCGCTGTTGAGATCGGCTGGGACCAGGGCCCGCAGGTCAAAGCCCTGTTCGAGGCGGCGGGCTTCGACCACGTCATCGTCGTCAAGGACCTGTCCAACCGCGACCGGGTGGTGACAAACGGGCCTGACCCCCGGACAAACCCGATTCCCAAGATGTAGGCGCGCCAAACAATCCCCTTGGAAACCGGCCGCGCCCGCGCTAAGTCTTATTCCGTCTCCCACCCAAAACGTACGCCTTGGTCCGCTTCTGGCCCATTCACGCGCGCTCAGGGCATGTGAAGGTCTGGCCAGATCGGCCGGGCAGACCGGGAACGAAATCGGTTTGGATGCTCTCGCATCCAAACTCAGATTTCCGACCCAACGTCACACGGACCATTGATTCCAATGGTCCGGGGCGGCAACGGATTTCCGATTACATCGTCAGCGGGGATTGGCCCCGGAACGAAGCGGAACGACCCAACGGACAGCGCCCGAGGCCCATCGCCCGGGACCGTCCCTCATACAAAGCACGGTAGCGTCCGATGAGAGATTTCAAGGGCATGAAGCGTCAACGGGGACGCAACAGAAAGCCCGGCAGTAGCGGCGGCGGCGGCAATAACAACGCCAATGCAACCAATCCGAACCGGTCGTGGGACTCCCAGGGCCCCGAGAACATCAAGGTCCGAGGCAATGCCCAGACCGTCTATGAGCGCTATATGCAGCTGGCGCGCGACGCCTCGGCCGCCGGCGACCGCGTGCTGGCCGAGAACTATACCCAGCACGCCGAACACTATTTCCGGGTCCTGCGCGCCCTGCAGCCCTCGCGGCCCGTCTCCGAGATCGCCCAGCGCGAACTGGCCGGCCAAGGCTTCGACATCGATTTCGAGGACGAGACCGGGGCCCAGGCCGCCGCCATCATGGCCGCCGAAAAGGTCGAGGCCGATCGCCTCGCCCAGATCGAGGCCCGCCAGCGCGACACCGAGGACCGCCAGAGCGATCGACAGAACGACCGACCCTTCGAACGCGCGCCCGACCGTAGTGCCGAACGCCCGAACGATCGCCCCAACGACCGTCAGGCCGAACAGCCGCGCCGCGAATGGCGCGACCGCGATGAGGCGCCGCGCGAACCCCGCGAGCCGCGTGAGCCCCGCCCCGAGGGCGAAGCCTCGGCCGCTGGCGACGGCGGCCGGCGCGAGAGCCGCCGCGAACGCTGGGAGCGTCGCCAGAACGAACGCAGCAAACGCTTCGACGGCGAGGGCGGCGAGATGGCCGACGATCAGCCCGGCCCCGACATGGCCGCGGAACGCGACGACGACGCACCCCCGGCCGCCGCTCCCGAACGTCCGGACCGCGCCGATCTTCCCGAACGCCGCCCCCGTCGCGAGAAGGCTGCCGCGAGCGACGACGGTCCGTCCGCCCTGCCCGGCTTCCTGACGCGCACCCCCGCGCCCGTCCCGGCCGCTCCGGTCGAAGCCGCCGCCGAAAAGCCGACTCCCAAACCCCGCGCGCCCCGCAAGCCCAAGGTCGCCGTCGAAGAGGGCTGACCGGGCCTTTCAGTCGTCAGCGACGCGAGGGCGCTTGACGCGCCAGCCCGGGGCTGGCCCATGGAGGCCGTCGCCTCCGGGAGCCTCCCATGCCTTCGCCTGCCGTCCGGCCGTCCCTTCTGATCGCCCTGTGCGGCCTCGTCCTGGCCGGCTGCGCCTCGACCCCGCCACCGCCACCCCCGCCAGCGGGCGAGACCGCCGCCCTGCGCGACTGGCGCGGCATCATTACCGCCGCTGACCGCGACCGCTATGTCCGGCGCGACGCCGCCTGGTCGCTGGCCCTGCAACAGGCGCGGCGTCAGCCCGGCTCCGGCGACCTGACAAGTCTCGGTGCCCTGATCGCCCCCGGCGGCACCCGCGCCCCGGTCGCCCCGCCGCCCGGCGACTACCGCTGCCGCACCGTCAAACTGGGCTCCCAGGGCGGCGAGGAAGGCCTGGGCTTTGTCGTCTACGACTGGTTCCTTTGCCGGATCGAGCGTACCCCCAACGGTCTGAAATTCACCAAGGTGACCGGCTCGCAGCGCCCCGCCGGCCTGCTTTTCCCCGAGGGCGACCGCCAGATGGTGCTGCTCGGCTCGCTCGCGCTGGCGTCCGAGCCCGCCGCCAACTCCTATGGCCAGCGTCCCGACCGGGACCTGATCGCCGTGCTGGAGCGGATCGGCGAGCGCCGCTGGCGTCTGGTCATCCCCTGGCCCCAGGCCGAATCCAACCTCGACCTTATTGAACTGGTTCCGGCCTGACCCAGGCCGCGTCGGATCGGGAGGTCCCGAAGGGCCGACGATCGCGGCCAAACCAGAATACTGCCATCGTCGGGGCCGGCCCGTCGGGGCTGGCCGCCGCGATCCTGCTGGCGCGGCAGGGACGGCACGTCACCGTGTTCGAACGCTTCCAGCAGGCCGGGCCGGTCGGGGCCGGTTTCATGCTGCAGCCGACCGGTCTGTCGGTGCTGGACGATCTCGGCCTGACCCCGGCCTTCGAGGCCCTGGCCCAGCCCATCGACCACATCTTCGGCCGCGAGGCCCGGCGCGGCCGCGTGGTCCTCGACGTCCGCTACAGCGACCTGAAACGCCCGCGTCAGGCCCTCGGCGTCCACCGCGCCGCCCTGTTCGAGGTGCTGCAAGGCACCGCCCTGGCCGAGGGCGTCGTCTTCGAGACCGGGCGCGAGATCGTCGCCGCCGACGCCGGACGGCTGACCGACGCCGCCGGTCGAACCACGCCTGCCTTCGACCTGATCGTCGACGCCTCGGGGGCCCGGTCGCGCATCGCCGCCGCCCTCGGCGCCCGCCCACGGCCGCTGGCCTTCGGTGCCCTGTGGGGCACGGTTCCGTGGCCCGGCCCGCCCTTCGACGAGGGCGCGTTGCAACAGGTCTATCGCGGTGCGTCGAAGATGGTCGGCGTGCTGCCGGTCGGCGCCCGGCCCGGCTCGCCCGACCGGCTGGCGACCGTCTTCTGGAGTCTGAAGGTCGCGGACCATGAGCGCTGGCGCGCGGCGGGCCTAGACGCCTGGAAGGCCGAGGTCCTGACCCTGTGGCCCGAGACGGAGCCCATCCTCGCCGGCCTCAACGATCCCGACGCCCTGACGCTCGCCCGCTACGGTCATCACACCCTGCCGCGCCCGGTCGCCGAGCGGCTGGCCATCATCGGCGACGCCGCCCATTCGACCAGTCCGCAGTTGGGGCAGGGGGTAAACATGGGCCTGCTGGACGCCCGCGCCCTGTGCGACGCCCTGTCCGCCGGAACCGATCCGGACCGGGCGCTGAACCAGTATGCCCGCGTCCGCCGTTGGCACCTGCGCCTGTATCAGGCGCTCAGCCTCGGCTTCACCCCCTTTTACCAGGCCGACGGTCTGGTGAGACCGTGGATACGAGACCACATCCTCGGCAAGGTCTCACGCCTGCCGCTGGCCCCACGCCTGTTGGCCGCGACGGTGTCGGGTCTTTTGCTGGATCCGCGCGACCACCCTTGACCCCCGGCCACCGCGCAGCGAGTCTGGGAGCGCGGGCCGACCCCGCCCTGTCAGGAAAGCAACATGCGCGGTTTCAGCGTCACCATCGGCTCGATCATCCTGATCGCCATCATCGGCGCGATCGCGCTGGTCGGCATGCCGACCTACAACGTCTATGCCAAGCAGATGCAGGGCAAGGCCGCCTACGAAGAGGCGGTCCAGAACCGCCGCATCCGGGTGCTGGAAGCCCAGGCCGCGCTCGACTCCGCCCAGCTGACGGCCCAAGCCGAGGTCGCCCGCGCCCGCGGCACCAACGAGGCCAACCGCATCATGGCCGAAAGCCTCGGCGGCCCCGACAACTACCTGCGTTGGGCCTATATCGACATGCTCAGGGAAACCGCAGGCAAGGCAGGCCGCGAGACCATCTACATCCCCACCGAGGCGGCCATGCCCCTGCTCGAGGCCGGCCGGGTGTCGCGGCGTCAGGGCGAGTAGGGGCCGAACGCCTTCACGACTTCGGCCTACAACTCAACGGTTCGCCGTACAGCGCCGCGCCGGGGTCCAGCCGCCTTGCCTCAGCCAACTGCCGTTCGGCCTGAACGCACTGGCCGAGCGCCGCCAGCGTCGCCGCATACGAATGCCTTATGGGCGCGATCTCCGGCGCCAGCGCAACCGCCCGTTCGCAATAGGGCAAACTCTGTTCCGCCCGCCCGGCCTGGCTCAGGATGTAGCAGTGGTTGTTCAGCGAGCCGGCATCGTCCGGCTGCAGATCGACGGCGCGCTTGCTGTCGATGACAGCCGCGTCGTATTCGCCGATCTGCTCCAAGGTAACGGCCCGGTTGCTCAGGGATTCCCAGCCTTCGACGGGCAGGGCGACGAACATCGCGCGTGCGGCCTCAAAGGTTTCGGCGCTGCCATCCTTCAGGATCGGCAGGATGCGGATCAGTACAAAGAAGCGAAGCTCGTCGTCGATCGGCCGACGATCGCGGGGGTCTCCCGCCATCGAGGGGTCGCCGATCAACATCAGCCACGCGAGACGAGCGTCCGCCCGGGCCTCCGTCTCACGGCCGGCATGCTGGTAGCTGTCGCCCCGGAAAGTATGGAAGATCACGTCCGAGAACAGGGTATGGCCCGGTGTTTCCGCCTTGTCGTAATACCGCAGCGCCGAGCTGTAGTCGCCCTGCAGATAGGCCTGGGTGCCCAGGTTGATCATGGCGAGGGAATAGCCGGGCGTGCCTTGGCCGGAGGCCTCGGCGCAGGCCTGCCAGTCGATGGTTTCGAACGCCCCCCGGCAGGCGGGCGGGGTAGGAACCTCCTGCACCTGCGGAGAGCCGACGGTGAGCGCCAGGACGAATGCGAGTTCGATCATCCGCTCAAACCTTCATCAGTCGCAGGTCATGGTAGTCATAGCTGAAGTCCGCATCCGGGCTGACCGCCTTCATCGTCGCCGACACCGGCCGTCCGTTCTCGAGCTTGAAACTGATGAAGAGATCCTCTTCGCGTCGGTCGGTAAACCGGGTCCGCAGGGTATCGCCGTCATAGGCCTCGACCGGCCCGTGCAAGGCGGGGGTGCGGCTGAAGCCCAGCCACAGCTGAAGGTCCCGGGCCTGAATGACGATGTCGCCGTACCAGGGGTCGCGCCAGGTCCCGGCATAGGCCGCCAGCGGCAGGGACGGCGGGACCCCCGCCGCCTGTTTGGCGTCGATCTCCACCGCCGCCGCGACCGACTTGGCGTCGCCCTCGGTCTTCAGCCGGACCCCGTCCGCGACCCAGTCGAAGCCCGCCTTGCCCATGACGATGTCGGTGATACCGCTGCGCAGGGCCCGGGTCAGGAAACTCTCCTCGGCGTTGGTGAAATACGAGAAGCCGGCGTTCCGCCCGGGGATCAAAACCGTGCCCGAAACATAGCCGGGGGCCCCGCCACCGTGGGTGACCATCCGCTCGCCGCGATAATCCTGCACCTGCCAGCCGGTGGCATAGGTCGAGGCGATGGCCCGTCCGGGCAGGGTTTCGGTCGGCCCGGCCGAACTGGATATGAGGATGTTGGGCCGCCACATCTCATTGGCCCGCGCCTCGGAATACAGCCGCGTTCTGTCGGGCAGTTCGCCGCGCGCCAGCTGAACCGCGATCCATTTGGCCCAGTCCACCGGCGTGGTGACGAAGCCACCCGCCGCCCCCGACGACGACCAGTTCCACACCTCCTGGATCGACTGGCCGATGGTCTGCATCTCGCCCTGATAACGCAGCGGTGGTCCGACCCGGCCGTGCGGAAGGGCCGACTTCGCCGGGTCGGCATTGATCATCAGCGGCAGGGTCTCGGTCATGCCCAGCCGGTCGAGGATGCGGGTCTGGACGAAATCCTCCCACGGCATGCCCGAGGCGGCCGCCACCACCTCGCCCGCCACCACGAACATCAGATTGCAGTAGTGATAGGTGGTCCGGAAACTGTCCTCGATCGGCACATGCGGCACGGCGGCCATGATCTCGGCCCGCGTCCGGTCGCTGTTGGGCCAGAACAGCAGGTCCCCGGCCCCGAGGCCGAAACCGATCCGGTGACTGACCAGATCGCGCACCGTCACCATGTCATTCAGTTCGGGCTTCGACAGGCTGAAGGCGGGCAGATACGTCCGCACCGGCGCGTCCCACTTGACCTTGCCCTCGTCGATCAGAATGGCCAGGGCGGCGCAGGTCACCGCCTTGGTGTTCGAGGCGATGGCGAACAATGTGTGCTCGTCCACCGCCGCCCCGCCGATGGCCCGCACGCCGTAGCCCTTCGTCAGCACCGCCCGCCCGTCCTTGACCACCGCCACCGACACCGCCGGCTGGTCGGGGAAACCCGCCATGGCCCGCTTCACATAGGCGTCGATCTGATCCGCCAGAGAGGCGCTGTCGTTGGCCGCCGCCCCCGGCCCCGCCTGGGCCCAGCCGGTCGAGGGCAGGGCGGCCGCTCCGGCCAGGGACGAAACCAGCGCCGCGCGACGCGTGAGGCGAATGGACATGGGGACGCTCCTGGACTGCCGGCGGAGGCTAGCCCGTGGTGCCCGCCCCTGTCACCCGTCACGACCGGTTCCTGCGCCCGACAAGAGCCAGAAGCCTTCAGCCCCGCGTTTCCCACGCCATCCACAGCGCCACGACGGCGATACCGCCGGCCATTACGGCGCGCAGCACCGGCCCCCGGGCTCGCGCCAGAAGCGCGCCGCTGACTCCTGCCGCGCCCAGAACGATCAGCGAGTGAACCGCCACCGCCACCGTCAGGTGAAGCCCGCCAAGGGTCAGTGCCTGCGCCAGCGGCGACCCATGATCCGGGCGCATGAAGGTCGGCAGCAGGGCGACATAGAAGACGGCCGCCTTCGGATTCAGCAGATTGCCCGTCATCCCGCGCAGGAACAGACCACGCAGCGTCCTCGCGTCGTCGCCGTCAGCGGCGGCGGGGTCGCTGTCTCCGCGCCACGCCTCCCATGCCAGCCACAGCAGGAAGATCACCCCCGCCCAACGGATCAACTGGTACAGCGGCGGCCAGATCAGCAGCACCTCGGTCAGGCCGAAGGCGGCGGCCAGCATCCACGCCGTCAGACCGATCGTCACCCCCGCCACCGCCACGAACCCCGCCAGCCGCCCCCGCGCAAGGGAGACGAGCGCCAGCCAGCCCATGTTCGGGCCGGGCGTCAGTTCGATCAGCGCCACGGCCACGAGAAACGGGACGATGACGCCGGGATCGACCGGCCATGCGGAATGGGGGAACACGGACGACTCCTCGGGGGCGCACTCTAGCCATGGCCAGCGCGACCCGACACCCCTTGTGGGCCCCGTCCGCCACACCCACGTTTGCGACAGATCAAGGCGTCGCTTCGGGAAAGGTCGCCTGTGGCTCTATCCGCCTGACAGGGGACTGCCTTGAACCTCGACCTCTATTCCGACCGCGCCAAACAGGCCGTGCAATCGGCCCAGTCGCTGGCGCTCGCCCGCCGGCATCAGCAGTTCGCCCCCGAACACCTGCTCAAGGTGTTGCTGGAGGAGCGCGACGGCCTCGCCCGCAACCTGATCACCGCCGCCGGCGGCGACGCCGCCAGGGCCGAGACCGCCACCGAGACCGCCCTGAAAAAGCGCGCCCAGGTCTCGGGCGGCACCGGCCAGATCTATCTGGACGGCGACACCGCCCGGGTCTTCTCGACCGCCGAGGCCGCCTCGAAAAAGGCCGGCGACGCCTTCGTCACCACCGAACGCCTGCTCTCGGCCATCGCGCGCGAAGGCGGCGTGGCGGCCGAAGTGCTGAAATCGGTCGGCGCCACGCCCGAAAAGCTCGACGCCGCCATCGCCGAGGTGCGCAAGGGCAAGACCGCCGACAGCGCCGGGGCCGAAGACGCCTATGACGCCCTGAAACGCTACGCCCGCGACCTGACCCTGGCCGCCCGCGACGGCAAGATCGACCCGGTGATCGGCCGCGACGGCGAGATCCGCC
>JBBQTX010000081.1:0-8232 GCA_038234475.1 Caulobacterales bacterium
TGCCCAAATGCCCCTCCGGCCGGCCGGGATCAAGTCCCGCGCTCAGGCGGCGACTGGCGGCGTCACGCGTGCGAGCGCCGTTCCAACATCACGCCAGATCCTCGATGTCCTGTTCTGTCAGTTCGCCGGGCACGATGGTGACCGGCAGCTTGCGGCCCGTGAAGGCGGCACCCTGTTTGACCACGGCAGCGACCAGGGGCCCGGGCCCGCGCGCGCCGCCGCCCGCCGCCAGCACCAGGATCTTGATCTCCGGGTCCTCGCCGACGACTTTGCGGATCGCGGCCTGGGGATCGCCGCGTTCGATCAACACGACGGGCATGGCGCCGGACCGTTCGGCGGCCTGTTCAGCCCATTTGTTCAACGTGGTCTCGGCCTCCGCGCGGGTCTGGCGTTCGATCTCCTCGCGCACCCCGGCCCAGTGGGCGTCGGACGCCGCCGCAGGGATCACCCCCAGCAAGGCCACCCGGCCACCCGTCGAGCGGGCACGACGCGCCGCATAGCGCAGGGCCGTTTCGAACTCCGGGCTGTCGTCGACCACGACAAGGAATTTGCGCGGCATGGCGTCCCCTCAGGCGCGAGACGCCTTCAGCCTATGTGAGCGCCGAACGTCCTGGGCTCAAGGGGTTCGTACCGCGATCACGAACTCGCAATCCTCAGCCGACGGACGAAGCGATGTCGCGGATGACCGAATTGGCGATGGTCAGCCTGGCGAAGGTCCAGCCGGAGCCGGAGGCCTCGATCTCGTCCACCGAGGCGCGGACCCCTTCAACCATGGCCTGTCGCGCGCCGATCCACGCATCAACCGCCCGCTCGGCCGCGACCTCGCTGACGCCGGCGGAGGGGTCCGCCGACCGCGCCACGGCGCGGGTCAGGGCCAGTTGCTCGACCATCAAATCCTCGATCAGCCTGCGGACCGCGAGCCGGTCGAAATGATCCAGCGACGGCACGGCGCCGGCCGCCGCGCGCAATCGATCGAAGTCGAACGCCGCCCCGACCTGATGGTACAGGGTCGCCATCGCTGGCGCCGGCCATTTTCCCTCACCGGCCAGGTCAGCGATATTGGTCGTCGCCACCAGCGGTCGCAGCAGGGCGAATTCGGCGGCCATGGCCTCGGGTGCCCCCAGGTCGGTGAAGGACCGGATGCGCTGGGTCAGCTGACCCTGTTCGAAGCGTGACAGAACCGAGGCACCGGCACCGCGCAGCGCGTCGGCCGCAGGGCGATAGGCGGCGATCAGGCTGTCGACGGACGTCCCGGCCCGCGTGGCCCGCCGCGCCAGCCAGAAGGTCTGGCGGCGCAGCACGGTGGCGATCTCGCCATACAGGGCCGTCTGGGCCTCGGCCGAAATTTCAAGATCCAGCGCCGAGACGGCGTCCCAGGCCTCGTCGAGACGGAACACCTGTCGCGCGGCTTCGAAGGCCAGAACGAAGGCCGAGGTGGTGCATTGCGCCGACTGCCGCAGACGCTCGGGGAAAGTCGGGCCCGTCATGTTGACGATCTGGTTCGACAACACGGTCGAGATGATCTCGCGACGCAGGCGGTGGCGCGCCATGTCCGGTTCGAACTCCGCCAGCGGACCTGGGAAATAGTCGACCAGAACCTTCTGGAAGAAGGGATCGTCCGGTGCCGTGGAGCCGACGATGTCGTCGAACAGCTCGAGCTTGGAATAGGCGGTCAGGACGGCCAGTTCGGGCCGCGTCAACGGCTGGCCCGCTGTCATCATCTCGGCGAGGCGGGCGTCGTCGGGCAGGCCTTCGACCTTGCGGTCCAGCCTGCCCTTGCCGCCCAGCCACCGCATGAAACCCTGCTGGGCCTCCAGGGCGTGCGGCCCCTCGGCCTGTTGCAGGCTGATGGCCAGGGTCTGGTCGTAGTTGTGCACCAACACCTTCAGACCGACCTCGTCGGTCATGGACGCCAGCAGGGCGTCGCGGTCCCTGGCTTCAAGCGCGCCCGACGCGATGGCCGCCCCGGTCAGGATCTTGATATTGACCTCGTGGTCAGAGGAATCGACCCCGGCCGAATTGTCGATGGCGTCGGTATTGATCCGTCCGCCCAGCCGCGCGAAGGCGACGCGCCCGGCCTGGGTCAGGCCCAGGTTGGCACCCTCGCCGACGACCTTGACCCTAAGGTCCCCGGCGTCGACGCGGATCGCGTCGCTGGCCTTGTCCCCGACCTGGGTGTCGGTCTCGGTCGGCGCTTTCACATAGGTGCCGATGCCGCCCAGATACAGCAACTCGGCCGGAGCCTTCAGGATTGCCTTCATCAAGGCCGCGGGATCGACCACATCCTCGGTGATATCGAGTGCGACCTTGATCTCGGGCGACAGCGCGATCGACTTGGCGGCGCGCGAAAACACGCCGCCCCCGACCGAAATCTTGCTCGCATCATAGTCCGCCCATGACGAGCGCGGCAGGCGGAACATCCGGTCACGTTCGATCCATGACGTCACCGGATCCGGGTTCGGATCGATGAAGATGTCGCGATGATCGAAGGCGGCGACGAGTTTCGTCGCCTTTGACAGCAGCATGCCGTTGCCGAACACATCGCCGCTCATGTCGCCGACGCCGACGACGGTGAACGGCTCGGTCTGGATATCCTTGCCCATTTCGCGGAAGTGGCGCTTGACCGCCTCCCAGGCCCCGCGGGCCGTGATGCCCATGACCTTGTGGTCGTAGCCGACCGACCCGCCGGAGGCGAAGGCGTCGTCCAGCCAGAAGCCGTAGTTGCGCGATACGCCATTGGCGATGTCCGAAAAGGTCGCCGTGCCCTTGTCGGCGGCCACGACCAGATAGGGGTCGTCACCTTCCCACAGCACGGCACCCGCCGGATGGGTCACCGATCCGTCGGCAGTAATGTTGTCGGTGATGTCGAGGAGGCCCGACAGAAAGGTCTTGTACGCGCGGATGGCCTCGGCCTGCTGGGCGTCTCGGTCACCACCGGCGCGAACGATGCCGGACAGGTGTTTGGGGAAGAAGCCGCCCTTGGAGCCGACCGGCACGATGACGGCGTTCTTGACCTGCTGGGCCTTGACCAATCCCAGCACCTCGGTGCGGAAATCGTCGCGCCGGTCCGACCAACGCAGACCGCCGCGCGCGACCGGACCAAAACGCAGGTGGACGCCCTCGATGTACGGTGCCCAGACGAAAATTTCCCGGAACGGCTTGGGCAGGGGCAGGTCGGCCAGTTCACGCGAGGCGATCTTGATCGAGATGTGTGGCTTGAGCCCGGCCGGCCCGGCCTGATAGTAGTTGGTCCGCTTGATCGCCTGGACCAACAAGGCCAGACGGCGCAGCGCCCGGTCGTGATCAAGGCTCTTGACCTCCTGCAGCCGGGTGTCGATGTCGGCGACGATCCTGCCCACGCCGGCTTCCCGCGCCTTTGCCTCGCCGCCGGCGGCCGGGTCGAATTTGGCGGCGAACAGGGCGAGAATGGCGCGCGCCACTGCCGGGTATTCCCGCAACGCTTCTTCCTGAACCGCCTGGCTGGGGTCCAGACCGGTCTGCTGGCGATAGCGGGCGAGGGTTCGCACCAAGGCCGCCTCGCGCCAGTTGACGCCCAGTTCCAGCACCAGGCGGTTGAAGCCGTCGCTTTCGGTCCGCCCGGTCCAGACGGCGGAGAAGGCCTCCTCGAAGGGCCCCTTGACGGCGTCGAACGCCAGATCGCCACCACGCGGATCTTCCAGCAAGAACTCGTGCACATGGATCTCGGCCTCGTCGGTCGGGCGCAGGGCGTGACCCCATTCCTCCAGCGTCTTCAGTCCCATATCCGCGAGAATCGGCAGAACGTCCGACAACGGAACGGCCGCGCCGCGTCGGTAAAGTTTGAAGCGGAAATTGAGCGGGCCGTCCTGATCGGTCCGGAAGGCACGGACGGCCACCGGGTCGCCTTGCCCGGTCTCGCCCGTGGCGTTCAGGGCGTCGGCGGCCTGCAGGTCGCCCACGGCTTCGTCCGCGTCATAGCGGTCGCGATAGCCGGCGCCGAAGGCCTCGGCCCAGCGCGCGCTCAGGGGACCGACGGCGACGTCGTCCACCTCGGCGTCGCGCAGGGCGCTCTCGAACCGATCGACCCAACTGCGACCGGCCTCGGCGATTTCGGCATCCAGCGCCGCCTGATCCGGGGACGGATGGTCGCCAGGCGTCATGCCGATGATGTAGTGGATACGGACCAGCGGCTGATCCGAGAGCTGCGGATACCAGGCCGACAGTCGCCCACCCCAGGCCTTGGCGAGGATGTTGCCGATCCGCTCACGGACGGAGGCGTCG
This sequence comes from Caulobacterales bacterium, assembly GCA_038234475.1. GTDB lineage: Bacteria > Pseudomonadota > Alphaproteobacteria > Caulobacterales > Caulobacteraceae > Brevundimonas. Next base: position 4,261 of record JBBQTX010000081.1, read on the forward strand.
AAGCGCTCGCGCGGGATAAAGGCCAGCACCGAGACGAACCGGTCGAACGGGTCCTTGCGGGTGAAGCTCTTGATCCGCGGGCGATCGTGCAGGTGCAGTATGCCAAGCGCGATCTCCAGCAGTTCGCTCTCGTCGATCTGGAAAAGCTCGTCGCGGGGATAGTTTTCGAGAATGTTCTTCAGTCGCTTTTCGCTGTGGCTGCCCGGGGCCTTACCGGCCCGGGTCAGCGCATTGGCGACCTTGCGCCGGACCAGCGGCACCTCGGAGGCGGCGCGGTCATAGGCCTCGACCGTGAACAGGCCGACGAAGCGCGTCTCGCCCGAGGGCCGACCGTCCGGGCCGAACCGCTTGACCCCGACATAGTCCATATAGGCCCGGCGGTGGACGCGGGAGCGGACATTGGCCTTGGCGACGGTGACCGGCTCGGACAGGTCCAGCTGGCGCTTCATCGACCGGGTCAGCACGGCCGGCTCGTTGGCGCGGCGCAGCACGGTGCGTTTCGGGTCGGCGAGGACGCCCAGCCCGACACCGGACTGCGAAAGCGGTGCCTCGGCCTCGTAGCCGCCGTCCGCAGTGCGCGGATAGTCGTAGTCGCGCGCTCCGAGGAAGACGAAATGATCGTCGTGCAGCCAGCGCAGGAAGGCCAGATTCTCGGCCAGGACCTCGGCTCCTACCCCCAGCGGCGAGGTCTCGAGGTGGGCGATCGAACGCGCCATCAGGGCGTTCATGGCGGCGTGGTCGTCGACGGCCCCGGTCACATCGGCCAAGGTCGCGGACAGGCCGTCGCCCAGGACGTCGCGGCGCTCCTGAGGCAGGGGGTCGATGACGACGATGATCAGGGAGACGCGCCCCCCGCCGGTCTCGACGACGGGGTGATACATGGAGCGCACGGTGACACCGGCGTCGGCCAGTTCCCCCATCACGCTGTCCACGAGGAAGGGCTTGTCGTCCTGGACAATGCTGACGCTGTCGTAGCCAGCGGGTCGCCCGTCCGCGCCGGTCAGTGGACCGATCGAGATGCGAGCCGGTTGCCCCGTACCGCGCTCCCCGGCTGACCGCCAAACCGCGGCCAGCAAGGCACCGAGATCGGGTCCGCCGAGCTCGGGCGTTTCGTCGGCGGCATAGTCGTCCCAAACCTGGGTCAGGAAAGACCGGGCGTCCGGTCCCGGCGTCTGGCCCAAAGCGCGGGCGAAGCTCGCCTTCAGCGCCTCCAGGGTGATCGCCTGAGAGAACTTGGGGGCCGTATCGCCGGACATGGGCAGGTCCCTTCGGGGCGCGGTCGCCGGAACGGACCGCCGGAAGCGATTGAGACTAGGCCGGTTCGCCGGTTCGGCAAGCCGCCCCGTCCGACGGCGGTCAACTAGGCTGGTCCGAGGCGGTCGGGAACCCCCAAAACACCCTCAACTGTGGATTTTCGGCCCTCTGGCGCCCCGGCGCGAACACCCGCGATACGCGATCCGACGGCCCCAAGCGGTATCCGGAAAGGACAAGGCCGCCGAACTTGCGTCCGGCGGCCTGCTTCAGATCGGCACCCAGGAGGGGGAGGGGTGGTGCCGATCGATTCCGCCACGGCCTTGGGGGGAGGGGAAGGGCCGTGGAGACAGGGTTGAGATAGGATCGGCTTGTGGCCAATCAAGGGCGGCCTTGTCGCGTCAGTCCGCCTCGGGTTGCGGCGAGTTGACGCGGCCCCGCCGGCTCCGCACGGCCGGCTCCTCGTCCTCATCCGCATAGGGTGCGCCGTCCCCCGACAACAGGATGGCCATCCAGCGTGAGCCCCGGAATTCGGCCAGCACCGCCATGGCCATGACCGCCAGCGGCGTCGACAGGAACATGCCGACCACGCCCCATAATTGTCCCCACAGGGCCAACGACAGCAGCACCACGACCGGGTCGATATTCTGGTTGTCGCCCTGCATCCGCGGCTGGACCATATTGCCGACGATGAACAGGATGATCTGCAACCCCACGAGCAGGATCAGGGCGGGCCAGTAACTCTCGAACTGGACCAGGGCGAACATCGGCGGGGCGAGGCCGGCGACCGCTCCCCCCAGCACCGGGATGAAGCCGACGATGAAGATGACGAAGGTCCAGAACTCGGCGTTCTGGAGCCCGACCGCCCGCATCAATAGCCAGGCGGCGGCGCAGATGATGGCCCCGGTCACGGTCTGGACCCACAGATAGCCCTCGACCCCGCCGCGCACGCGCTGGAAAACGTCGAGCGCCTCGGACCGGCTTTCCCGGGCCGGAAAAAGGCCGACGATCTTGCGCCGGAACCCGGACTGCGACGCCAGCAGGAAGCCCAGATAGACCATCACGAAGAAGGCCCCGCCAAGCACGCCCGACGCCTGACCGGCGATCTGCCCGAGATAAGCCGGAATATCCAGCCGGGCGATCAACTGGGTCGCCGTCGGGGCCGTCTGCACGCCGAACAGTTCCGATCCATCCAGCAGAATCTGGTCGATCCGCGGTCCCAGCCGGGTCGATATCCCCGAGGCCTCATCGAAGAAGCCGCGAGCCCCGTTCACGATGATGGCGATCGAGGCGATGAAGCCGAGCACCACGACGATCAGGGCCGCAAGCCCCGCCCAGCGGGCGGGCACGGGGGTTCGGACTTCGATCGATTGTTTCATGCCGTCGATCATGATCATCAGGAAGATGGCCATGGCCAGCGGCGTCAGTATGCCTCTCAGCCAATAGACCGCCGCGCCGCCCGCCACGACGGCGATCAGCACCAGGGCGTTGCGCGCCACGGTCGAGGTCGGAATGACGATCGGGGGTTTCATCCCGCCATGGTCGGGGAATCGGCCGTAAGGTCAATCGCTGTCTTGAGTCGGGGCGCCGGGCGGGCGAGGGTGACCCACCCCTACGGAGCCCGACATGCCTGACGCCGCCCCCGGACTTTTCCTCGGCCAGTCTTCCGAAGCCGGGTCCGCCAGAGGCGAGACCCTGCTGTTCCATCGCGCCAATCGGCACGGCGTCGTGGCGGGGGCGACCGGCACGGGCAAGACGGTCACGCTGCAGATCATGGCCCAGGGCTTTTCCGACGCCGGCGTGCCGGTCTTCTGCGCCGATGTGAAGGGCGATCTGTCGGGCATCTGCATGCCCGGCACCCCGAACGAGAAACTGCTGGCCCGGGCCGCCGGCATGGGGCTGACCCTGGCGCCCCGCGCCGCACCAGTGGTGTTCTGGGACCTGTATGGCCTCAAGGGGCACCCGATCCGCACCACCGTCAGCGAGATCGGCCCGCTGCTGCTGGCCCGGATGCTGAATCTCAACGATGTCCAGGAAGGCGTTTTGTCGGTCGTCTTCCACGTCGCCGACACCGAGGGCCTGCTGCTGCTCGACCTCGACGACCTGCGGGCCATGCTGGTCCATGTCGGGGAGAACGCCGAACGGATCGGCCGCGAGGTCGGCAATGTCGCCCCCGCCTCGATCGCCTCGATCCAGCGCGCCCTGCTGCAGCTGGAGCAGCAGGGCGGCAGGGCCTTTTTCGGCGAGCCCGCCCTGCGCCTGGAAGACATGATGCGCACGGGTCTGGACGGACGCGGCCAGGTCAATGTGCTGGACGCGACGAAGCTGATGTCCAGCCCGCGCCTGTACGCCGCCTTCTTGTTGTGGCTGCTGTCCGAGCTGTTCGAACAGCTGCCCGAGGTCGGCGATCCCGACAAACCCCGCCTCGTCTTCTTCTTCGACGAGGCCCATCTGCTGTTCAACGACACGCCTGACGCCCTGCGCGAAAAGGTCGAACAGGTGGTCCGCCTGATCCGCTCCAAGGGGGTCGGCGTTTATTTCGTCACCCAGAACCCGGCCGACATCCCCGACAGCGTTCTGGCCCAACTGGGCAACCGCATCCAGCATGCCCTGCGGGCCTATACCCCGACCGAACAGCGCGGGCTGAAGGCCGCGTCCGACAGTTTCCGCGCCAACCCGGCCTTCGACACCGCCGAGGCCATCCAGGGTCTCGGGGTCGGC
>JBBQTX010000082.1:0-8049 GCA_038234475.1 Caulobacterales bacterium
GTCGAGCCCGCCGCGATCCTGACGGCGGTGCGCGAACCGACCGCCTTTACCCTGGGCACCGACCAGACCCGCACGGCCGAGCAACTGGCCATGCAATTCGACAAGGCCGATCTGTCGATCAAGGTCATGCCCGAAACGAAAACCATCGATGCGGTCGCCCTGCTGGACTTCACCGCCACCGCGCCGCTGGCCGCCGTGGTGCTGGAGCTGGACACCCTGCTGGCTGTGTCGTCGGTGCAGGTGGACGGGCGCGAGGTGGCGGCGGGCGCGTGGACCAATCCCGAAGGCCGGATGACCATCCCGCTGCCCCGGTCGCTGGCCGTCGGCGAAACGGTGTCCGTGCGCATCGCCTATGCCGGCGCGCCGCGCGCGGCCCCCCAGGCCCCGTGGGACGGAGGTTTCGTCTGGGCCACGACGGCGGACGGCTCGCCGTGGATCGCCACCGCCGTCCAGCCCGAGGGCTGCGACCTGTTCTGGCCCTGTATCGACAGCCCGCTGGCCGAGCCGAAACGCGTGGACCTGCACATCACCGTCCCGTCAGCCCTGTCCGCGCCGTCGAACGGGCGGTTCCTGGGCACGGTCGACCACGGCGACGGCTGGACGACCTGGAACTGGTCCGCGGCCCACCCCAATACCTATGCGATCGCCCTGAATATCGGTCCGTATTCGGAGATCAAAGCCGACTATCGCAGCCGGTTCGGCAATGTGATCCCGATGTCCTACTGGCACCTGACGTCGGACGATCCGGCCAAGGCCCGGGCCCTGTTCGACCAGTTCGCACCGATGATGGATTTCTATGAGGCGACGGTCGGCCCCTATCCCTTCGGCGACGAGAAGATGGGCGTGGTCGCGACGCCCCACCTGGGCATGGAGCACCAGACGATCAATGCCTATGGCAACGCCTACCGGCTGGACGGCAAGGGCTATGACTGGCTGCTGCATCACGAACTGGCGCACGAATGGTTCGGCAACCAGATGACCAACCGCAGCGCCGACGACATGTGGCTGCACGAGGGATTGGGCAGCTATATGCAGCCGCTCTACCTGCGCTGGCTGCACGGCGAACGCTATATGCAGGCCGAGCTCCAGGAACAGCGGCGCGACCTGATCAACCGCTTCCCGGTCGTCACCGGCACCGACCGGTCCGAGGACGAGGTCTACAAGAGCGACATCGGGCCGGGCCTGGACCTCTACAACAAGGGGTCGCTGATCGCCCACTCGTTGCGGATGCTGATCGGCGACGACGCCTTCTTCCGGTCGCTGACCCGTCTGGTCTATGGCACGGCGTCCCCACAACCCGGCCAGTTTCAGCCCCGCTATGGCACCACCGTCGAACTGCTGGCTATCGTCAACGAGGAGACCGGGCGCGATCTGGCCTGGTTCTTCGAGGCCTATCTGTATCAGGCCGCCCTGCCCGACCTGCGCGAAACCCGCAGCGGCGACGCCCTCATACTGGACTGGGTCACCGGCAACGGCGCGGCCTTCCCCATGCCGGTGGAGGTCGAGATCGACGGTCGCCGCCAGACCCTGGCCATGACCGGAGGCCAGGGGCGGGTGGCGGTGCCGCCCGGGGCCCATGTCCTGATCGATCCGGACAACAAGGTGCTGCGCCGCCTCGAATTCATCGAGGCGTGGACCGCCGCCGGGTCATCGAACTAGACCGCCTCGGCCGTCACAGACTGACGGACCAGCTCACAGCGGCCCTGGGTGGTGAGGAAGGCGATGTCGGCGGCGTCGCGGCCACAGGCGATGCGGACCAGACCCTCGACCGGCGCCAGGCCGGTCGGATCGACCAGCCACCAGCCGTTCGACAGCCAGACCTCGAAAATGGCGTGAAAGTCGGGCGGGCTGAGCTGGTGCGCATAGGCGCTGACGGCGCGGGCGGGAATGCCGGAGGCGCGGCACAGGGTGATTCCCATATGGGTGAAGTCGCGACACACTCCCGCCCGGTCGATGAAGGTGCGGGCGGCCGTGGTCTCGCTGTCCGAGGCACCGGGCTCATAATCGATCTCGGCCTTGATCCATTCGAGGATCTTCAGCACCCGGTCGCCGCCGACCGTGCCGCCGAAGGTGCGTTCGGCGAACCGACCGAACTGGTCGGAGGGACAGTAGCGGCTGGCCCACAGATAGGTCAGCACATCGGCCGGAAGTTCGCCCCAGTCGTGCTGGACGGTAACAGGCGGCAGGCCCTTGAGCGTCCCGTTGTCGACGGTCGCCTGATAGGTCAGGGCCACCTCGCCGGTCAGGTGGGCACGCAGGGTCCGGGCTCCGAACTCCTCGTCCTGGTCCTCGGTGAAGGCCACGGCGGGCGACGTGATCAAGGATTCCTCGATCACCGTCTGTCCGGGCCAGTGGGCGACCTGGATCTTGTAGATCGCGTCTGTCGGCGGATCGAAGCGATAGACCAGGTCGGCGCGCACTCTGATTTTCATATTGCTCGACTGACGCAGGCGGGGTCCGGCGTCAACGTCGGGGACGGAGCGCCGTTCCTTGCACCCTACGGCTCCAGCTCGATGTCCCAGTAGAGATAGTCGAGCCAGCTCTGGTGCAGATAGTGGGGCGGGAAGCGGCGGCCGTGTTCCTGCAGTTGCCAGGCGTTGGGACGGTGCGGCTCGCGGCGGATCGGCATGCCGGCCTGGCGCGGCGTGCGCCCGCCCTTCTTCAGATTGCAGGGCGAACAGGCGGCGACGATGTTTTCCCATGTGGTGCGGCCACCCTTCGAACGGGGGATCACATGGTCGAAGGTCAGGTCGCTGGTCGCGCTGCAGTACTGGCACATGAACCCGTCGCGCAGGAAAACGTTGAAGCGGGTGAAGGCCGGTTGGCGGTTCTGGTCGACATAGCTCTTCAGCGCGATCACGCTGGGCAGAACGATCTCCATCGACGGGCTGCGCACCACCTTGTCATAGGTGGAGACCACATCGACGCGGTCCTGGTAGACGGCCTTGACGACCTCCTCCCACGGCCAGATCGACAGCGGATAGTAGGACAGGGGTCGGAAGTCGGCGTTCAGCACCAGCGCGGGCCAGCCGGACAGGGGGCGGCTCTGGACCTGCATCAGGCCCTCGCCGCCGTGGAACGGGTCATCGACGCTACCGGACTGAAGACGCGTCTCCTTCCTTGGATGAGCACAAAGCCTAGCCGTGATTCGGCACCCTGACGATGACCGGCGGACGACAGTTCCGTAACGCTCAACTGCGCGAGACGGTCCCCGGAAACGCCGGAAGGCTCCAGCCCCAGACCAGGGCGCCGGCGCGCAGGGCGAAGCCACAGGGCGCGGCGATCAACGCCGCCGGCCAGGCCTCGAGCCCCAGATACCGGGCGATGACGAAGACGGAGGCGGCCGCAAGCGCCGCCGAGACAGTGATTTCGCGCCGCAGCAGGATCGACGGCTGCCCGGCCAGCAGATCGCGGACAATCCCACCGAAGCAGGCCGTCAACGCCCCCATGACGATGCAGATCAGCGGCGCAGCGGCAAAGGCCTCGGCCTTGGCCGCACCCATGACTCCATAGGCCGCCAGACCGATCGCATCGAGCCATAGCAGGGCCCGGAACCGCCACGGTCGCGCCCCGACCAACCAGACCGCCAGGGACGCCAGCAGGCAGACGGCGATATAGCGCCAGTCCTGCACCCAGAAGACCGGCGCACCGATCAGCAGGTCGCGCAGGGTGCCGCCGCCGACGCCGGTGATGGCCCCGAAGAAGGCAAAGGTGACCAGGTCATGCCGCTGCTGCGCCGCCGCCAGGGCGCCGGTCGCGGCGAACACGGCCACGCCGGCGAAATCGAGCGCGCCGAGCACGGTCTCGGGATCAGTCAGAGCGGGATCGACGATCGGACTCACGGCGCGACAGGCTCCAGCACGACCTCGCCGCGCTTCACCGCTACATACCACCCCCACAGCAGATGCGCCGCCACGCTACGGTGGGGTCGCCAGATTTCGGCGCGGACATAGGCTTCCTTCTCGCGCGGACGCAGGGCGGCACCGTCGGCCCAGCGGATCGCCTCCTGCAGGGCGATGTCGCCGCCGGGGAAGATGTCGAGCCGCCCCTCGCATAACATCAGGAAGGTTTCCGCCGTCCATTTGCCGACGCCCGTGATCGCCACCAGTCGGGCAATGGCCTCCGAGTCAGACAGCGTTTCCAGATGGTCGAAGTCGATACGGCCGTCGACCTGGGCGCGGGCGATCTCTTGGCCGTAACGCGCCTTCTGGCCCGACAGGCCGAAGGTCCGCAAATGATCGACCTCCAGCGCCAGGACGGATCGGGGTGTGATCTCTCCGTGCAGACCTTCGACCACGCGTTTCCAGACCGCGGCGGCGGACGCGACCGAGACCTGCTGTTCGACGATCATCCGGAACAGGCCTTCATAGCCGCCCGGACGCAGCCGCCACTCGAACACGGGCGTCTGCGCATGGGCCCGGGCCAGGGCCGGATCGGCGGCGACCAGGGCCTCGCGCGCGGCGGCGACCAGGGCGGGCGTGGGGGTGGCGGGCATGGTGCCTCATCGACAGGACGCGGCGGTCGATCTAAGCCTTCCACCCATGCTCAGTCTGGACGAACTACTCCATCCGGTCACGCCCGCAGAATTCCTGGCGGACTACTACGGCCGAAAACCGCTGCACATACCGGCCCAGCCGGACGGAACCCGCCGCGAACTGCTGACCTGGGACGCCTACAACTATCTGCTTGACCAGCAGGGCATCTGGACCTCGCAGAGCCTGCGCCCGATGCGGGACCATATCCCGGTCCATCCCGACCAGTACTGCCGCACGCTTCAGACGGTAAACGGATCGGTCAAACGGCCATGGACGCCCAAGCTGGAGGTCTTCATTGCGGCCGGATCGAGCCTCGTCGCCAATGAGGTGCATCATCTGCATCCGCCGCTGACCCGTTTGGGCGCGATGTTGGGCGAGGCGTTCGGCGCCGGAATCGGCAGCAATGTCTATTTTTCGTCCAAGGGCATTCGGGCCTTCGGCACCCATTTCGACAATCACGAAGTCTTCGCGATCCAGACCGAAGGCGAGAAGGTCTGGAACATCTACGAGCACCGGGCCGACAATCCGGCTATCTCCCTGCCCGACAACATGGAGACACGGCGCTGGTTCGAGCGAACCCGCGGCCCGCTGATGACCCAGGTCGAGATGAAGCCCGGCGACCTGCTGTATTTGCCGCGCGGCCAGTATCACGATGCCTTGGCGACAACCGGACCGTCGTTGCACGTCACCTTCGCGGTCAATCCCCAGAACGGGCAGGCCGTGGTGGCGCTGCTCGAGAAGTTTGCCGCCGGGCATGCGCTGTTCCGGGACTGGTTACCGACCCCACGGACGGATGACAGCACGGCTCTGAAGGTGCATCTGCAGGCCTTGGGAGCCTTGTTGTCCGACATCGTCCAGTCGGACGGCATGGTCGAGGAACTCGCCAAGGCGCATCAGCGACAACTGGACCGGCCCGCCGGCTTCAGCCTGCCCGAGCTTCCGCCGCTGACCATGTACCGTACCACCGGCCGGGCGTTCCCCGCCACCCGACCGGCCCTGCGTGCGATTTACGACTGGGCGATCGCGGAGCGCCAGTTCGCGGCCGAGGACATGGTCGCCACGTTCGAATCATTGTCCGCATCCGAGGTCAGGTCCGGACTGGAAGCGGCCGAAAGGGCCGGCGCGGTCGAGCCCCTCTGACGTGGCCTTGGTCACCCGCTTCGCGCCCTCGCCAACCGGGCGGTTGCATCGCGGCCATGCCTACTCCGCCCGGTGTGCATGGCGCGCTGCACAGGAGACCGGCGGGCGATTCCTGCTTCGGATGGAGGACATCGATGCGACTCGCTGCCGTCCGGAATATGAGATCGCCATCCTCGAAGATCTGGCCTGGCTGGGCCTGGACTGGGAACAGCCGGTCCGGCGTCAGTCCGATCATCTGGCGGACTATGCCGGTGTCGTCGACGCGCTGGACCGACGGGGCCTGCTGTACCGCTGTTTCCGGACCCGCAAGGACATACTGGATTCCATCGGCAACGCCCCGCACGGAGCCATCGAAGCGGTCCGGCCAGGACCGCATCCGGCCGACCAGGAGGCCGCCTTGCTGGCGGAGGGTCGGCCGTTCGCCTGGCGGCTGTCCCTGGACCGCGCGCGGGAGTCCCTCGGCGGCCCGGTCTGGGACGCTCTGTCCTTTGTCGAGGAAGGCTCCGTTCCGGGCGGCGAGCAGGGCCTTGTCAAGGCGCGGCCGGAGACGGCGGGCGATGTGGTGCTGGCCCGCAAGGACGCGGGCACGGCCTATCATGTGGCGGCGACCCATGACGACGCCTTGCAGGGCGTGACCCATGTGATCCGCGGGGTTGACCTGTTCGAGGCGACCCATGTCCAGGTGCTGATCCAGGCTTTGATGGGCTGGCCCACGCCGGCCTATCGCCATCACCGCCTGCTGGTCGGGGAGGATGGCCGGCGCTACGCCAAGCGCGACCGGTCGGTGACCCTGGCGGACCTCAAGGCGGGCGGGCTCAGGCCGGAAGAATTGCGGGCCGAATTGGACCTCTGATCAGGGTGCCATCCGGCCCTTGGCCTTGGAGGCCGGAAAAACCACGGCCTCGTCCGGTGCCTCGGCGGCGGCACCGGGTCCGCCGACAGATTGCAGGATGTGGCGGATGATATTGAGCCGCGCGGAATTCTTGTCGTCGGTGGCGACGACGGTCCAGGGCGCGTGATTGTGATCGGTCTCGTCCAGCATCCGGTCGCGCGCCATGCTGTAGTCCTCCCACCGGGCCTGGGCCTCGGCATCCAGCGGCGAGACCTTGAACCGTTTGAGCGGGTCCTCGATCCGTTCGGCCAGCCGCCGGGCCTGTTCGGCCTTGGAGATGTCGAGCCAGAGCTTGATCAAAACGATCCCGTCATCGGCCAGGATGCGTTCGAACCGGGGCGCGTCGCACAGGAACTGGACGTGTTGCTCGGGCTTGCAGAAGCCCATGACCGGCTCGACCCCGCCGCGGTTGTACCAGGAGCGGTTGAACAGCACCGTCTCGCCGTCGGCCGGCAGGTGCGGGACATAGCGCTGGAAATACCATTGGCTGGTCTCGCGCTCGGTCGGCTTGGGCAGGGCCACGACCCGGGTCTGGCGCGGCGACATATATTCGGTGACGCGTTTGATCGCCCCGTCCTTGCCCGCCGTGTCGCGGCCCTCGAAGAGGACCACCGTCTTGCGGCCCTGTTCGATGGTCCAATGCTGGGTCTCGACCAGCAGGATCTGCAGGCGCTCCAGTTCGGCGGCGTAAAGGTCTGATTTCTTGCCCATGAGTCCAGAATGCGCCGGGCCGGCCGCCGGGGCAATATCGCGGCCCGAACACGTCAGTTTGGCTGGCCGGCCCGGCGGCGGCGATGAACCTGACGGCGTTTTCATGAGCGGACCCATGGCGGGTCGATTAGGATGGACTGAACTGAGAGGGAGCCTGCCATGTTCACCATCCGCCGCGCCCTGCTGGGCGGTTTCGCGGCCCTGCCCCTTGGCAGTGCGTTTCCGGCCCTCGCAGGAGGCCGGGTGGACGCGGCAGCAGCGGAAGCGGTGCTGGATGCCGTCTTCGCCGAGGCCGCACCGCCGGCCCTCGCCGCCGGGATCGTCACCCGCGACGGCCTCGGCTGGGCCGGGGTCCGGGGCGTTCGCCGTGCCGGGAGCGATGAGGCGGCGACGCTGGACGACCGCTGGCACCTGGGGTCCAATACCAAGGCCATGACCGCCGCCGTGTTCGGCCGGCTGGTCGACCAGGGCCGCGCCCGCTGGGCCATGCCGGTGACCGAGGCCCTGCCCGGCCTGACGATTCATCCAGCCTGGACGGGAACCACGCTCGACGACCTGATGCACCATCGCGCCGGCCTTCTGGACGGGCCGCTGCTTGACCAGGCCTGGCTGATCGCGGCCTACGGCGACCCGCGGCCCCTGCCCGAACAGCGGGCGGCGTTCGCGGCGCGGGCGCTGGCCATGCCGCCCTCCGGCCCGGTCGGTGCCTTCGCTTATGGCAATGCCAACTATATCGTTCTCGGCGCGGCGATCGAGGCCCTCACCGGCGCG
>JBBQTX010000083.1:0-7979 GCA_038234475.1 Caulobacterales bacterium
AACCTGGACGCGGTGCGCGCTTTCGAGCGCCTGGCTGTTCTTGAACAGCACGCCCATCTCAGCGCCGCGCCCGGTGCCGACCATAATCGCCGTCGGCGTCGCCAGGCCAAGCGCGCACGGACAGGCGATGATCAGCACCGAAACGGCGGCGACAAGGGCATAGGACAGTCGCGGCTCTGGACCCACGAGGCCCCAGATGACCGCGGCGACCAAAGCTGTCGCAATGACCATGGGGACGAACCAGCCGGACACACTGTCGGCCAGACGCTGGATCGGCGCTCGGCTGCGCTGGGCCTGGGTGACCATCTGAACGATCCGCGCCAGCAGGGTGTCGGCCCCGACCTTGTCCGCCTGCATCACAAACGACCCTGTCCGGTTCAGGGAGCCGCCGACGACTGCCGCGCCCACCTCCTTGGTAACGGGCATGGATTCGCCGGTGACCATCGACTCGTCGATCGAGACCCGTCCGTCCAGAATCACGCCGTCCACCGGCACCTGTTCGCCCGGACGGACCCTGAGCCGGTCGCCGACGACGACCAGGTCCAGTGTTACGTCCTCATCGGTGCCGTCGTCCCTCACGCGCCGGGCCGTCTTCGGGGTCAGGTCCAGCAGCGCCCGCAGGGCACCGGAGGTCTGTTCCCTGGCGCGCAGTTCCAGAATCTGGCCGAACAGGACCAGGACCGTGATGATGGCCGCCGACTCAAAATAGACGGGGGCACTGCCGTCCATCCGCAGGAAGGCAGGCGGGAACAGGCCCGGGGCCAGCACCGCCACGACACTGTAGGCCCAGGCCACCCCGACACCCATGGCGATCAGGGTGAACATATTGAGTTTGCGGGTCCGCAGACTGGCCCAGCCGCGCTGGAAGAAGGGCGCGCCGGCCCACAGCACGACCGGCGTGGCCAGGACGAACTGGATCCAGTTGGACGTCTGTCCCGGAATCCGCATGGAAAGACCGGTCAGATGTCCGCCCATCTCCAGCGCAAATACCGGCAGGGTCAGCACCAGCCCCACCCGGAACCGTCGGGTGAAATCGATCAGTTCGTGATTGACCGGCGCGTCCGCCGTCACCGTTTCAGGCTCCAGCGCCATGCCGCAGATCGGGCAGGCCCCGGGGCCCTCCTGTCGGATCTGTGGATGCATGGGACAGGTGTAGATGGTGCCCGGGACGACCGGTGCGGGCTCGGTCGCTGGACCAAGCCAGGTCTTCGGTGACGCAACGAACTTTGTGCGACATCCGGCCGAACAGAAGAAATAGTCCGTCTGTCCGTGGGTCGCCCTGTGGGTGGTCGTTTCGGGCTCGACGGCCATGCCGCAGACCGGATCGATCACGCTCTTGGCAGTGGCTGCGGTTTTCGACCCTGAACAGCAGCAGGATTTTGGGTCTTCATTCGGGGTTTGCGGGTCTGGGCGCGACATGGATTATCTCCTGACGATCATGAGCCTGTATACCCACATAGGGTATGACGCAGCCGAACCGGAGACGACCCATGCAGGCTGAAACAAAACCGAAGATACTCCACCGCCTCAGCCGGATCGAAGGTCAGGTGCGCGGCATCGGTCGTATGGTCGAGGACGAACGCTACTGCATGGATGTCCTGACACAGTTGCAGGCTGTCCGCGCGGCGCTGACGCGGGTCGAAAGCGAAGTCCTGAAAGACCATCTCGACCACTGCGTCATGGAGGCGATGACCAGCGAAAATTTGTTAGAACGAAAGACCAGGGCGGGCGAGCTGATCGAGCTCCTGGGTCGTGCCCTACGATAGACAGCTTGCGGAGCTAACGGTGGTCGCGGTCTCAAGGTTCCGCCGCTCAGTATCCCCATCCTCCGTTAACGGCCCTTTCGCCTTCGTGCGTCAGACTGCCGGCTCAACCGGACGAGCCCACGTTTGACCGCATCCGCCGCCAGTCCTGATCCCCGCACCACCCTCGCCCGGCCCGATCTGGCCGAGCAGTCGCTGGAAGGGATCGTGCGCGCCACCGCCTTCCGGGCGGTGCGGGCGATGCATTGCGCGGTTCCGGTCGCCGACATCCACGCCGACGTCGGGACGGGCGACAATCCGGTCGATCAGCTGATCTTCGGCGAGGCCTTCGACGGGCTCGACCGCAGGGGCGACCGCCTGTGGGGCCGGGCCCGGCGCGACGGTGTGGTGGGCTGGATTGATGCGTCCGTCCTGGCCGACGGCGCGCCGCTGGTGACCCATCGCGTCGGCGCCGTGGATGCCGCCCTGCCGCTGAACGCTCTTCTGGCCGCACCGCACGAGGCGCGCGACCTGTCTCCTGTGGGGGCCTTCGCCGCCGTTCCGGTCGAGGTCGCCGAGCGCCTGCTGGGCATACCCCATCGGCTGGGCGCGCGCTCGTCGGTGGCCACCGACTGCTGCGGTCTGGTGCAACAGGCGCTCTACGCCTGCGGCCTCGCCGGCCCGCGCTATGCCGACCAGCAGGCCGAACTGGGTCGCGCGGTCGATCGGTCCGAGGGCCGCCGGGGCGATCTGATCATCTGGCTCGACCCGGCCGGCGCGCCCTGGAATGGCCATTCCGCCTTCCTGCTCGACGGCGAGCATGTGCTGCACGCGACCGGCCATCACGGGGCCGTGGTGATCGAGCCGCTGGCCCAGGCTGACGCCCGCTACCGGGCCGACGGATTTTCCGTCCCGCGCTTCCGCCGCCTGTAGCGCAACGAAAAGGGGCGGCCCGAAGACCGCCCCCTGTCGCAGTGCTTTGGCCCGAACCTAGCTGTTTGGCGGAGCGGGGCTGGTCGCAGCCGGAGGGGCGGCGGGAGTGGCCGCCGTGCTCGGCTGGGCGGCCGCGCCGGTGGTGGGGGCCGCGCCGGTGGGGCCGCCGTTCGCGGCCGCCGCGCCTTCCGCGCCGGCGACCGGTGCCGCGCCCTCGACCGGGGCGGCGGGTGCGGCACCGGGCTGGCGGGTGGGATCGGGGGCCGGGATGGCAAGGCCGCCCGAGCCTTGGGTCCGAAGCCAGGCGATCAGATTGACCCGGGTCTGGGTGTCGCGGATGCCAGCGAACGACATCTTGGTGCCCGGGATATGGCGGCCCGGCGCGGTCAGGAACAGGTCCATCTCGTCGAGGGTCCAGGCCGGGGCCCCGGTCTTGTGAGCCGCGATGGCGTCGGAATAGGCGAAACCGGCCATATGCATGACCGGCCCGCCGATCACGCCGTAGAGATTGGGGCCGATGCCGTTGGCACCCCCGGCCGCGACGGTATGGCAGGCCTGGCAGCGGGCGAAGGCGGTCTCGCCAGCGGTCAGATCGGCGACCGGAAGCACGGTGCCCCAGTCGGGCGGCAAGACGACCTCGGCGGGTCCGGCGGCGGCTTCTTCCGGGGCGTCGACGAAATACCCCATCTTTTCGGGCGTTTCGGTGTGGTAGACGAGGGCGCTACCCTCTTTCACCAACAGGATGACGAGGCCCGTCGCCAGCCCAGCACCGATAATCTTGTTCCACTTCAGATCGCCGCTCATGCGCGTCGTCTCACCTTTTCCCTTGTCGTAACAGAAGACCGACCGCGCGGCGGACAGGCCATTTCTTGCGTGGCGGTCTCTTACACGCTAGCGCGGCCTTCGCAACCGGCGGAGGGTCGGTCCGAGCGTCGCAGGCGTCGACCTGATCGGGACTTGAACGTGAACCCGCTGATTCTGATCCCGGCCCGCATGGCGGCGACCCGACTTCCCGACAAGCCGCTGGCCTACATCGGGGGCGTGCCGATGATCGTGCGGGCCTGGCGGCAGGCTGCCCTGTCCGGTTTGCCGGTGGCCGTCGCCGCCGGCGACGCCGCGATCGTCTCGGTCATCGAGGCCCATGGCGGCGTGGCCGTCCTGACCGATCCGGACCTGCCGTCCGGCTCGGACCGCATCCGCGCCGCGCTGGACGTGATCGATCCGGAGGGGCGGCACGACGCCGTCATCAATCTGCAGGGCGACATGCCGTTCGCCGATCCCGGCCTCGCCACCGCCTGCGCCGCCCTGCTGCACGGCGAGCCGGCCTGCGACATCGCCACCCTGATCGCGCCCGAGGCCGACGCCTCGGATCGCTCCAATCCGGATGTGGTCAAGGCGGTGGTCGCCCTGTCCGCAGGCGAACGCCACGGTCGTGCCCTGTATTTCACCCGCTCGACCCTGTTCGGCGACGCCCCCGTCTGGCGGCATATCGGCCTGTACGGATACCGCCGCGCCGCGCTGGAACGGTTTTGCGCCGCCCCGCCGTCGCCGCTGGAGCGTCGCGAAAAGCTGGAACAGCTCCGCGCCCTGGAGATGGGCCTGCAGATCTGGGCCGCTGTGATCGACGCGGCCCCGCTGTCGGTCGATAATCCGGACGATCTGGCCGCCGCCCGGGTGATAGCGGAGAGGGACCAGCCCTGAGCGCGCGTCTCCCTCCCCTTCATGGGGGGGGGGTCGGTGAGGCGCAGCCGAGCCCGGGCGAGGTACGCCCGTCACGCCCTGACAGCGACCGGCTCCGCAATTCCTCACCCTGTCCGCTTCGCGCCGACATCCCTCCCTATGAAGGGGAGGGAGACGCGCGGATCAGACCTCGAAACCGTCCACCCAAGCCTGCAGCAAGGTCCGGGCGATGGCGATCGGCGGCGGGGCCTTGATCGTCGGATGGGTCCCTTCCAGGCATGCCTGCGCCTCCGCCCGCGTCAGCCAGGCGACGGCTTCCAGCTCGGTCTGATCCGGCCTCGCGTCTTCGCTGTCGACTTCGCAGATCAGTCCAATCATCAGCTGCGACGGAAACGGCCACGGCTGGCTGGAGTGATAACGCACCGCCGTGACCGTCAGGCCCGCCTCTTCCTCGATTTCGCGGGCGCAGGCCGCCTCGATGGTCTCGCCCGGCTCAAGAAATCCCGCCAAGGCCGACATCCGCCCCTCCGGCCAGGCCGCCTGCCGGCCCAGCAGGCAAACCGGCTCCGCCCCGCCCTTGTAGACGGCCAGCATGATCGTCACTGGATCGACGCGTGGAAAATGCTCCACGCCGCAGGCCGGGCAGACCCGCTTCCAGCCGCCGCAGGTCGTCTCGCTCTCCACCCCGCAGGCGGCGCAGAAGCCGTGCCTTCGCCACCAGTCGAACAGCGACTTGGCCGTCCCCGCCATGGCCGCGTCGGGGCCCGGCAGCATCGCCGCCGCCTCGCGTATCTCATGAAACGCCCCCAGCCCCGCCAACGCTCCCGTCGCCGGATCGGCCGATCCCCCGACCTCGACCGCGAAACACGGCGCGCCCTGCCACAGGCCGAGGAACAGCTCGCGATCCGGCACCACCGCCCGGGCATGGACCAGTGCCAACCATGCCAGCCGGGGCTCACCGCCCCCCTCGATCAGCGGCCGCCCGTCCCACAGCACCATCGCCATGGCCTCCGGGTTGGCAGCCTGCTCCGCCAGCCAGTCCGGATCGTTGCGGAGGTCGCCCGCGCGGTCGAGCGGATTGCCGGCAAAGGTGTTGAGGGCGGGGAGCGGCATGGCTGTCATCTAGCAAGCCACCGCTTGCATCGGCGAGCCGAAATCGTCATATCCCGTCTCGGAGATCGCGGGCGAAGGTTTCGCCAATCTGGTCAGGGCCGGAAGGCAGCAGCCACAACGAATTCCCCTTCGGGTCGCGGTCTCCACTTTCTTTTTTGTTGCGCCAACGCGAGCGACGCGGTCGCCCGCTGCCTGAGCGCGGGCTGCGCGAAATCGTCATCCTCCGGCTTGACCGGGGGAACGCTGCGTAAGCGCCGCGGGTTTTCCCCACCTCGTCGATCGATTGCCTTAGCGTCGCGGCCCTCTCGCTGTAAGACGGTTCCATGAGCGACGCCGACCCGAGTCTCGATGGCCCCCCGTGGGACGATGACGCGCCCGAGGGCGATGTCGTCGAACGCGATCCCGACACCGACGACATGTTCGGCGCGCCCGCCGCCCGGCCTGCGGCCGTCGCGGAAACGGCGGTCGCGCGGGCCGCCGTCGCGCCACCGAAGACGCCCAAGTCTCCGGCCCCCGCTGACGGCCCAGCCCCCCATGTCGACGACGGCTCGGCCTACACCGTACTGGCGCGCAAATACCGGCCGCGCACCTTCGAGGACCTGATCGGACAGGAGGCGATGGTCCGGACACTGACCAATGCCTTCGCCACCGGCCGCATCGCCCATGCCTTCATGCTGACCGGCGTGCGCGGGGTCGGCAAGACCACCACCGCCCGCCTGCTGGCGCGTGCGTTCAATGTCGAGCGGGACGGCGTCGCCCACCCTTCCGTCCGTTTGACGATGGACGGCCAGCATGACCTGGCCATCAGCGAGGGCCGCCACATGGATGTGCTGGAGCTGGACGCCGCGACCAACACCCAGGTCGACAAGATGCGCGACCTGCTGGACAGCACCCACTACGGACCGGTCGAGGCCAAGTACAAGGTCTACGTCATCGACGAAGTGCACATGCTGTCGCCCTCGTCATTCGCGGCCTTGCTCAAGACGCTCGAAGAGCCCCCGCCGCACTGCAAATTCATCTTGGCCACCACCGAAATCCGCAAGGTGCCGGTGACCATCCTCAGCCGCTGCCAGCGGTTCGACCTGCGCCGCGTCGAGCCCGAAATCCTCGTCGAACACCTCGCCCGGATCGCCGATCGCGAGGGCATGAAGATCGAGCAGGACGCCCTCGCCCTGATCGCCCGCGCCGCCGAGGGTTCGGTCCGCGACGGCCTGTCGCTGCTGGATCAGGCCTTGGTGCAGGGCGACAAGAGCGAGACGGTCAGGACCGAGGTCGTGCGCGACATGCTGGGGCTGGCCGACCGCAGCCAGACCATCGCCCTGTTCGAATCGATCATGGCCGGCCGAACCCCGGAAGCGCTTGAGCTGTTCCGCACCCTGTACGGCTACGGCGCCGATCCGGTGCAGATCACCAACGACCTGCTGGAACACTGCCACGCCGCCTCGGTGGCCAAGATGCTGGGACCGCAAGCGACCCGACTGCCCAATGACCAGGCCCAGAAGCTGACGGCCCTGGGCGCGATCATTTCGGCGGGCACCCTGTCCCGGGTCTGGCAGATGTTGCTCAGGGCGCTCGACGAGGTCCGCCGTGCGCCCAACCCGGCCGATGCGGTGGAAATGGCCATCGTGCGTCTGGCCTATGCCGCCGACCTGCCGGGGCCCGAGGAGGCGCTCAAGGCCCTGCGCGACGGCGAGATGCCCGGAGGCCCGGGCGGGCAGATGCCCCGAGGCGGCGGCTCGGGGGTCGGCTCTGGCGGTGGATCATCCGCCTCGGCCCAGCTGGCGGTCCGTCCGGTGGCCGCGCCGGCCCTGCCCGACCCCCAGACCTTCGAGGCCGTGGTCGCCCTGATCGGCGAGAAGCGCGAGGTCGGTCTGCAACTGGACGTCCAGCGCCATGTGCGCCCGGTCGCCTTCAAGCCCGGGGCCATCACCTATGAGAGCCTGCCGGGCGCGCCGATGGATCTGGCCCGCAAGCTTTCGTCGCGGTTGAAGGACTGGACTGGCCGGACGTGGCTGATCGCCGCCAACGGCCAGGGTGGCGGCGAGACCATGATCGAGACCGATCGCCGGCGCCGGACCGAAGAGCGCGCCGAAGTCGAGGCCGACCCGTTCGTGCTCGCCGTTCTGGCGGCCTTCCCGGGCGCGACGGTCGGCGAGATCAGGACCCTCGCGCCGGCTGTCGAACTGCCGGTGATTCCGGACGGGGGCGAGGAAGACTGATCATCCTCCTGCAAGGGGAGAAGTCAGGCTGAAGCGCCCTCCGGCCTCGCGGCTGAAAAGGTCGGGGAGGGCGCGAGGCGGCCGGGCCTCGCCCGGAGTTGAACAAGAAATACCGTTTCGACGAAGCTGACAGCCCCGCGCAGCCGTTATTCACGCGCCCTCCGGTTGGCGGCCCTGTGTTCGGGCCTAGCCGGATCTCCGCCGGGCCCGTTACCGGACCCGACGCGAATGCGGACATGGCGGCCTTGACCGTCATCGGCCCGCATCTTCGACGCATGACGAGCAGGGGGGC
>JBBQTX010000084.1:0-7930 GCA_038234475.1 Caulobacterales bacterium
AATCTTGCGGACATAGCCGGGCGTGTTGACGTTGGAGACATTGTCCGAAACGACGCGCAACTGGGTCTGCGCGGTCTGCAGGCCCGACGACGCCGTAATCATGATGGCGTTCAGCGACATGCTGTGACTCCCGTCCAGCCCGCACCCGGCAAGCCCTGCCAGCCGCCGCGCGCTTTTTGCCCGGCTTCGATTGCCCGAAGCATTGGCAAGCCTATGAAATTGCGCGCAATCGTCTTTCGCCTCTGGGTCATGACGACAACGGGGCGCAAGCGCCGGGCCAGACGCTGCGGCGTCGGAACGGCCGCGCGGCACCGGGCAAGAATCGTCGCCACACGGCAAGTTACGACTGACGTTGGCCCGGCGGGCGGCAGGATGGCTCCAGACTTCTTCCTGTTTTATCAGCAGGATACCCGTCGAGCCTCGCTTGGCCCGCGACTTGCGCCATGGCTTCCGAATGTCCGGCGCAGCAGGCGCCCTTGTCCCCCTCGCCTCGGCGATCCGTCCCCGGAACCATGTCCGCCCAAGCCCTGCTGTCCGTCATCGCGCCCGCCATCCCGGTGGCCCCCCAAGGGTCCTCGGGCCATGCCGCGTCCGGATTCCAGAGCCTGCTACAGGCGCTGACCGCCGATGCCGCCCTGGACGGAGAGTCCGGGCTGGCCGTCACGCCCGCCCTTGAGGACTCTGGCGACGCCCCTGTCGCTCCTGCCGGCATTCTGGTCGCACCGCCGCTGCTCGCCGGCCCTCTGGTGGTCCCGGCACCGACTCCGGCCGGCGATCCTGCCGCCGGTTCGACAGCCCTCGCCTCCGCCGGGAACCCGGCGGTCGACGCCGCCCCCCAGGGCACGACACCCCTGCCGGTCGACAAGGTCGCCCCGCCCAAGGAGTCCGATCCCCCGGTACAGCCGGTGGAACCGGGTCTGCGACGGCTTGAGCGGGCACCGGCGGGCGAGACGCAACTGACCCTCGCCGAGACCGCCGTCATGACCGAGGCGGCCGAGGCCCGGGCAAGGGTCGCCGGCCCCCTCGTCGCCCCCACGCCACAGCCTCAGCCGCAACCCCAGACGCTCCGTCCCCTCGCCGAACGCACGTCGAAGCCCGTTGAGGCGACGGCGGTCCGGTCCGGCGAGGCCTCCGGTCCGGACGCGATCAAGCCCTCGGCCCCCGCGTCCGCGACCGCCCCCGCACCGACGATCGCCGGGCAGGAACGACCGATCGTCCCGGAAGCCTTCGCCGCCGTCCTCGCCGCCGACACCTCGGCCGCCGCCGAGGCCGAGGACCGGTCCGCCGACCTGCCGCGGACCACCGAGAGCGCCACGGCCCAGACCTCGTCCTCCGGCGTCGCCCGGGACGCCAGTCTGTCGACCCTGTCACGTGCGACCATCGACGCCACGGCCCAGATCGCCGCCCAGATCCTGCGCAAGCTTGAAGGCCGTTCGACCCGGTTCGAGATGGCCTTGACCCCCGACGAACTGGGCCGCGTCGACGTCAAGCTGGACATCGATTCCGAGGGTCGCCTGAACGCCCGTCTGGCCTTCGACAATCCGCTGGCCGCCACCGACATGAAGGGGCGGGTCGACGATCTGCGCCGTCAGCTGGAAGACGCCGGCTTCCACCTTGCCGACGACGCCTTCGAGTTCACCGATCGTGACAGCGGCTCCAGCGCCTTCGATCGCGGCCAGAATGCGCGCGACGGCCAGTCGCGGGCCTTCGCCGCCGCCTCGCGTCTCAACGCAGACATCGATCTTGCCCAACCGCCTCGCTGGCTGTCGCTCTCCCTCTCGCCTTCGGGCGTGGACATGAAGGTCTGACCCGATGGTCGATTCCGTCACCACCACGACCAACAACGCGACCAGCCGGATCGGGGCCGGTTCGTCGCTGCTGGCGTCGAATTTCGAGACCTTCCTGACCCTGCTGACATCGCAGCTCAAGAACCAGGATCCGCTTTCGCCGGTCGATTCCAACCAGTTCACCGCCCAGCTGACCCAGATGGCGGGGGTCGAGCAGCAACTGCTGACCAACGACCTGCTCAAAGGCCTGCTGGCGGCCCAAGGTGGCGGGGGTCTGGGCGCGGCCGCGACCTATATCGGCAAGGACGCGACCGCCGCCTGGTCGGCCACCAAATTCACTGGCGGCGAGGCGACCTGGAGCTATGAGCTGGCCTCAAACGCCTCGTCCGCGACGCTGCAGGTGCTGGACAGCTCGGGCCGGGTCGTCTGGGAAGGCGAGGCACCGGTCAAGACCACCGGAATGCACGACTTCACCTGGGATGGCGAGGCCACCGCCGGGACCGACGGACAGGACGGCCAGGTCTATTCGCTGAAGATTGTCGCCAAGGATACGGCGGGCGGCGCGATCGACAGCCAGGTCCTGACCCGCGGCCGCATCACCGGCGTCGAAATGTACGACGGCCAGCCCTATCTGACGATCGGCAACGCCATCCTGCCCCTGTCCAGCGTCATCGCGCTGGAAGAAGCGCGCACGGCCGCCCGGACGCCACCGCCCGCCAACGACGACAGCCTTCTGGCCTCGCTCGCCACCTCCCTCAATCCTCTGAAATTGTTCTCGTAAGGAGCCCCGCGCCATGAGTATCAACAGCGCCCTTCTGGCCGGCGTGTCCGGCCTGACCGCCAACTCTGCCGCCCTCGCCGCGATCTCGCAGAACATCGCCAACGTCAACACCATTGGCTACAAGCGAACCTCGGGCGAGTTCCAGACCGTGATCAACAGCCAGGCCCTGGGCGCCGGCTATTCGGCGGGCGGGGTCCTCGCCACGGCGCGCCACTTCACCAGCCAGAACGGCCAGTTGCAGCGCACGACCTCCAACACCGACCTCGGGATCGCCGGGCAGGGCTTCTTCGTGGTCACCGAGAAGCCGGAGAATCTGCAGGTCACCGACAGCCGGCTGTTCACCCGCGCCGGGGCCTTTCGCGTCGACAACCTCGGCTATCTGAAGAACACTGCGGGCCTGTACCTGCAGGGCTGGCCGGTCGACGGCGAAGGCAATATCGCCACCGACCCGTCCGACCTGAACCGGTTGAGAACCATCAACGTCGGTTCGGTCGGCGGCACGGCCGAAGCCACCACCCGCATCCAGCTGAACGCCAATATCAAGTCCAGCCAGCTGGTGTCGGTCGAGGCGACCGACGCCGCCGCCGTTCCGCCGGGTGCCAATGCCTATAACTCCGTGACCAACTCCATGGCCATGTGGGACGCCGAGACCGGCGCGGGGGTCAAGCCGGACTTCGAACTGACCATTCCGGTTTCTGACTCAAAGGGCGGCCAGCGTACGGTGGCCATAGCCTTCCTGAAAAGCACGGTCCCGAACCAGTGGTTCGCCGAGGTCCGTGCGATCCCCGCCTCCGACGTCGTCACCGGCGCCGGTCTGTCCAACGGACAGATCAGGAGCGGTCTGGTCGCCTTCACCCAGGATGGGCGTCTCGACGCCGATGCCATGGCCGCCCTTGGCGCGCAGGCCCTGTTTCCCGATGCCACCATGGCGTCGCTGAGCTTCGGCTCTTCCAGCTCCGGTCCGCCCGCCGCTGGAGCCGTCACCTGGGCACCAGGACTGGGCATCGACGCGCAAGATCTGTCGTTCGACCTGACCGCGGCCACCGGCGGCCTGACCCAGTATGACAGCGCCTCGGTCGTGCAGGCCGTGCTCACCAACGGCACCGCCTTCGGCAACCTGTCCGAGGTCAAGATCAACGACTCGGGCTTCGTCACCGCCATCTTCGACAACGGCGTGACGCGCCAGATCGCCCAGATCGCCCTGGCGACCTTTCCCAGCCCCGACAGCCTGACCCTCTCCTCCGGCAATGCCTATCGGGTCAGCCAGGGCTCGGGCACCTACAATCTGAAGGCCGCCGGCACCGGTGGTGCCGGTTTCATCGGTGCCTCGCAGCTCGAAGCCTCGACCGTCGACCTGTCGGCCGAGTTCACGGGCCTGATCACCACCCAGCGAGCCTATTCCGCCTCATCCAAGATCATCACCACCGCCGACGAAATGCTGGCCGAATTGATCAGCATCAAACGCTGATCGTCGAGTAACGAGACGTAAATTTCAATGAATCCTTCGTTGAATATTGATCGGTTGGATGGAAGGCATTTTAGCCTTTCCTTCACCACGACGCTTAAACGGCCCTTAGCCGCCCGTCCCTATGGTTCAACCTTGGTGATGGTGGTCAATGAGGCATAAGCCCATGTTGCAAGAGCGACGCCTGAATATTCGAGGCGAACAATACGTGGTCGGGCCGACGGGCACCCCCCTGACGCTGCACGACCTTCCCCCGGCCAATACGGACCGTTGGGTGATCCGCCGCAAGGCCGAGGTCGTGGCCGCCGTTCGCGGCGGGCTGATCAGCCTGGAGGACGCGCTCGCGCGCTATCGTTTGACCGCCGAGGAGTTCCTCGCGTGGCAGAAGGCGATCGACAAATGGGGCATGCAGGGCCTGCGCACCACGCGCATCCAGCACTACGGTCGCCCGTAGAACTGTCTCCCCGCGCCGACAGCGGCCGCTTCCGGAAACGGGGGCGGCCGCTGTCGTTTCGGCAACGGCCTCGAAATCGCGCGGCTTTCGCACTAGATAGCGCCCCATGACGCTCGCTGAGGACATCTGCCCGGTTCCGAACATCGCCCCCATGACCGGCCAGGCCGACATGGACGCGGCGATCGCCTCCGCGCGGGCGGCGGTCGGGCTGCCGGTCGGATCGCGGGTCGTGGCGGCCATGTCGGGCGGGGTCGACTCCACCGTGGTCGCGGCCTTGCTGCACAAGGCGGGCTATGACGTCGTCGGCGTGACGCTGCAGCTCTACGACCACGGCGCGGCCCTGAAGAAGAAGGGGGCCTGCTGCGCGGGTCAGGACATTCACGACGCCCGGCTGGCGGCCGAGAGCATGGGTATTCCCCACTATGTGCTCGACTATGAAAGCCGCTTCCGCGACGCCGTCATCGACCAGTTCGCCGACGCCTATCTGGCCGGTCAGACGCCGGTGCCCTGTATCCGCTGCAACCAGACGGTCAAATTTCGCGATCTGCTGGACGTCGCCCGCGACCTCGGGGCCGAGGCCATGGCCACGGGCCACTATGTCCGCCGGTCGGTCATCGACGGCCGCACCCAGATGCGCAAGGCGGTCGACCACTCGCGCGACCAGTCCTATTTCCTGTTCGCCACCACGGCGCAGCAGCTCGACTATCTGCGCTTCCCCCTGGCCGATCTGGAAAAGCCCCAGGTACGCGGCGTCGCCGCCGAACTGGGCCTGCGCATCGCCGCCAAGCCGGACAGCCAGGACATCTGTTTCGTCCCCAACGGCGACTATCGCACCCTGATCGACAAACTGCGGCCGCAGGGCCGCGAGGCCGGCGAGATCGTGCATATGGACGGCCGCGTGCTGGGCGGCCATTCGGGCATCACCGACTACACCATCGGCCAGCGCCGGGGCCTGAACGTCGCCGTGGGCGAGCCCCTGTTCGTAACCCGGCTGGATCCGGTGAAACGCCACGTCATCGTCGGCCCGCGCGAGGCCCTGCTGACCGCCGCCCTGACGCTGGACGAGACCAACTGGCTGGGCGACGAAGCCTCGATCGTCGCCGCCGCCGAAGCCGGTGCGCCTGTGCTGGCCCGGGTTCGGTCGACGCGCCCGCCCTCGCCTGCCCGGTTGGCCCTGATCGAGGGTGTCGTCGCGGTCCTGTTCGCCACCGGCGAGGAAGGCGTGGCCCCCGGCCAGGCCTGCGCCCTCTACGATCCGACCGATCCCGACCGCCTGCTGGGCGGCGGCTTCATCAGGACGACCACGGCTGTCGCGGGCTAAGGTTTCAGCCGCCGTAAACCCTTGTCGGCATCAGCTTCCGCCGCTGGCGCACCAAGGCCAGCGGTCGGCCGTCTGGCGCATGGGCCACGCCGTCCTCGACTGCCCAGCCGCCGCCGACGTCGCGGGTCGTGAAGTGGAAAAAGGCCCAACCTTCCGGCGAGGTGTCGGGCGTGATCGCGCACAGCAGGTCGGCGCGCAGATCGACACTGGCGGATATGATCGGCGGGGCAGGAAGGGCCGTGAAATAGGTCGGGTACAGGCCGTCCAGCAGGAACAGAAGCCGGGCCTCGTCCAGCGGGACGGCGTCGATGGTTCGCATCCAGCAGCCGAGCTCGGGCGCACGCCCCCCACTGTCGCCAAACAGTTTCGGGCCGGCGACGAAGCGATGGTCGATATGCCGGGTGAACCACGGGCCGAAGTTGGCGTCGAGCGGCGTCGGCTCCAGCGTGTCGACCGGGCGGAGCGAGGCGGTCAGGGGGGTCAGCGTCGGCCCGCCGACATCCCGGCCGTAGGTGCCCAGCGCCAGGATCGCCGGCCGATCCGCCTGTCCGCCGGTGACCGAGGCATAGGCCACATTGCGCCCGCCCCGGTTCATCTTTGGGGTGAAGACCGCGTCCTCGAACCGGGCGGCGGCCAGATACTGGATAGTCAGGGACTGCAGCGGCGTCTCGATGCCCAACCCCTGCCGCATGGCACTGGCGGCCCTGGCCGCCGAAAGGCGCGCCCTTGTCCTGCGGCATGGCTTGAGGGGCGTTCGAGAAATCGCCCGTCAAATGCGCGACCAAGCCGCCGTCGCCGTCGTCTCGGAGGGCCAAGGCTTCGGCAAGAGTCTGTTGGGTCATGGGGCCGTGCTATCGCGCGGGAAGGGTGGGCGAAAGAGGGGAGGCCTTCCGCCGGAAGTTCGGGGATCGGGAAACGCTGCAGCACCGCCGTAGCCAAACAGGACTGACTTGGTCCGTTCGGATTGGCAACCCTCTTGCCAAACGGCTGACCTAGGGTCACTTTCGCACCATGGGACGCACAGCCGACTATTCACGCCAGAGCTGCTCCATCGCCGCGACGCTGGAAGTCATCGGCGATCCCTGGACCTTGCTGGTCATCCGCGACGCCTTCAATGGCGTCAGCCGGTTCGAACAGTGGCAGGAGCGGCTGGGCGTCGCCCGCAATGTGCTGGCGGCCCGGCTCAAGAGCCTGGTGCAGCACGGCGTGCTGGAGCCCCGCCTCTATTCCGAACGGCCGCCGCGCAACGAATATGTCCTGACCCCCAAGGGCAAGGACCTGTACGGCGTGCTGGTCACCCTGCACGGCTGGGGGGCCAAACACGTTTATGGGGACGCGGATTCCGGCGTCTCCATGATCCACAAGACCTGCGGCCATGACCTGTCGCCCCGCATCGCCTGTGGCCACTGCAACGAGATCGTCAAACCGCGCGACATCCTTCTGACCACGGCCGAGAACCGTCCGACGGTCGGGGAGATGATGCCGCGCGAACGGGCGGGCGAACAGGCGGCCTGATCCCCTTGCCTTTCGTCCCGCAGCGGCCCATCCAGCCGCGCAAATCCTCCTCGCAAGGGTAGTTTCCCCATGTCCGATCCCGTCGTCATCGTTTCCTTCGCCCGCACGCCGATGGGCGGCTTTCAGGGAGTCCTGTCCGGGGTCAAGGCCACCGAACTGGGCGCGACAGCGGTCAGGGCGGCGGTCGAGAGAGCCGGCGTCGCGGAGGACAAGGTCGAGCAGATCTACATGGGCTGCGTGCTGCCCGCCGGTCTGGGCCAGGCCCCTGCGCGTCAGGCCGCCATCGGTGCCGGCCTCGGCCTGCATGTCGAGGCGACGACGGTCAACAAGATGTGCGGCTCGGGCCTGCAGGCCGTGATGATGGCGTCCGACGCGCTGAACGCCGGCAGCGCCGACGTCATCGTAGCGGGCGGCATGGAGTCGATGACCGGCGCCCCCTATCTGATGACCAAACATCGCGGCGGGGCCCGCATCGGTCACGACGTCATCGTCGACAGCATGTATATGGACGGCCTCGAGGACGCCTATACGCCCGGCAAGCTGATGGGCAATTTCGCCGAGGACTCGGCCGTCACCTCTCAGTTCAGCCGCGAGGACCAGGATGCCT